>JBAVEE010000620.1:0-15386 GCA_049587575.1 Bradyrhizobium sp. | reverse complement strand
TCTTCATAGCAGCCGGGCACGGTGTCGGCGCCGAATGCGCGGCGATGGCCCGCGACCGACGAGGACATGCACAGCCGCGAATTGGTGTCGACATTGGCGCTGCCGATGAACCCCTTCATCAGCTTGTTGGCGACGTAATAATCCTCGGTCAACAGTTGCCCGGAGAGATAAAACGCCACCGCGCCGGGGCCGTCGCGCTTGACGATATGCGCAAGGCGATGCGCGACATGGTCGAGCGCGTCGGGCCAGGCCACCCGCTCCATCAAGCCCCTGCTGCAGCGGATCATCGGAAACAGCAAGCGGTCCTCAAGCCCCAGCGTCTCGCCAAGCGCCGAGCCTTTCGAACACAGCCGCCCGAAGTTGGCGGGGTGCTCGGGATCGCCCGATATCGCCGCCCCGCCGCGATCGTCGGGCGTCGCCAGCACGCCACAGCCGACGCCGCAATAGGGACAGGCGGTGCGCGTGGCGCGCAGCGCGGGGTCGACGGCCGTCATCGGATTGATCCGGTCACGCCGCCTCCGCCACGATCGCAGGCGAGCGGCCGAACATCATATCCTTGCGGATGCCCGCAACCGATTGCCGGTTGCGGATCAATTCCAGATACCAGAGCGCATCGCCGACATCGCCGACCAGCAGCGCGCCGGTGAGCCGGCCCTCGGATATCACGAGCTTCTTGTAGGTGCCGCGCCTGATATCGCTGAGCTCGATGGCCTCGCTGCCGTCGTTCCCGAGGAAATCGCCCGCGGAAAAAACGCTGACGCCGGAGACCTTGAGATTGGTCGCGACGACGCTGCCGCCATAAGCAGCCGTCCGGCCGGACAGGTGCTGCGCCAGCACGCGCGCCTGCTCGTAAGCCGGCTCGACCAGACCGTAACAGATGCCGCGATGCTCGGCGCATTCGCCAAGCGCAAAGATGTCCGGCGCGCCGGTTTGCAGACAATCGTCGACGATGACGCCGCGATTGACGGCGATGCCGGCGTCCCTGGCGAGCGCAATATTGGGCCGGATGCCGGCGGCGAAGATCACCGCGTCGGCGTCGATCCGGCGTCCATCCGTCAATTCGACGCCTTCGACGCAGGTCTCGCCAACAATACGCGCGGTGTTGGCATTGAGCAAAACCTCGATACCCCTGGGTTCGACGAGGGATTTCAGCAGCGCTGCCGCCGGTGCGTCGAGCTGGCGCTCCATCAACCGGTCCATCAGGTGGATCAGGGTGACCGGCGCTCCCGCCTTGGCGAGGCCATAGGCCGCTTCCAGTCCCAGCAATCCGCCACCGACCACCACCACGCGCTTCTTCGAGGCGGCCAGCGTCAGCAGCAGATCGACATCCCGGCTGTCGCGAAACGTATGCACGCCGGCGAGTTCGGCGCCGGGCAGGTTCAGCCGCAGCGGCGTCGAGCCGGTGGCAAGCACCAGCCTGGAAAACGCGATGCTCTCTTCATTCGCGATCTTGAGTTCGCGGCGGCCGATGTCGATCTCGGTGACGGCGCAGCCATATTTCAGGGTCACGCCGCGATCGCGCCACCAATCGGCAGGCCTGAGTTCGATATCGTGGGACGCGGTCTCGCCCGCGAGCACCGAGGACAGCAGCACCCGGTTATAGGCGAGCCGCGGCTCGTCCCCGATCACGGCGATGGCGTAACGCCCGAGCGCTACCTTCGCCAATTCGTCAACCAGGCGGGCGGCGGCCATTCCGTTGCCGACGATAACCAGCGGTTCGCTCACGGCGTATCCTTTACTCGGCTGCCTGAGCGCTGCCGTAGGCTTCCGAAATCATGTAGCCGGACAGCGTCCCGTAGGCCGTCGTCCATGCGTCAGCGACTTCGGGCGTCCAGCCATCGCCGAGTCCTTTTTCCAGCGTCCACAGCAAGGCGGCGCCGACAACCGGATAGTGCGCGGCCTTGGCGCCATAGCTGACATGGCGCGTCGCCAGCGCGCTCGCGGCGGGCAGTATCGCCTCAAGATTGCCGAGACCGTTGACCACCGCGGCCAGCATCGCCATTAGCTTCCTGCGCTGCTCGGTCATATCGGCGGGAAACATCGATTTGACCTGCGGCGCGATCTCGAACAAGCGGTCGTAGAACATCACCGCCGCCTGTTCCGAAATCGGCGCGACCTTGGAAAAGCTCGACTGCACGAGTTTGACTTGATCGGGTGTCATTTTTCCCTCCTGCATTCTCCCCTGGACTTCGCCCCACAAGCGGGGCGAAGTTCATCGTGCCGATCAGATCCGCGCTTCGGCGAGGCTGGTTGCGCCCGCCGCTGCCGGACTCTTGCGCAGGTAGAACCACCAGGTCATCGCCAGGCAGACCGCGTAGAACGCGAGATAGATTTCAAGCGCGAGCTGCGGACCGCCGGTAATGGCGATCGACTTGCCGAAGCCGCTCGGGATCAGGTAGCCGCCGCAGGCGCCGATCGCGCCGATAAATCCCAGCGCGGCACCGCTTTCGATGCTGGCCGTCTTCAACGCGAGCGCCCGGCCGGCTTCGCCCTTGCCCCGCGCCTTGCGAAGATTCTCCTCGCGGAAAATCGACGGTATCATCCGGTACGTGGATCCATTGCCGACGCCGGTGGTGACGAACAGGACGAGGAACATGGCCAGGAAACCCGTGAAGTCCTTGACGCCTATGAAATACAGCACGCCGATCGTTGCCGCGCCCATCGCGATGAAATTCCAGAATGTCACGATCGCGCCGCCGACCTTGTCGGCAAGCAGGCCGCCGAGCGGCCGCGACAGCGAGCCGACGAGCGGTCCAAGGAAGGCAATCGCCATCGTGATCGCCGGGAACTGGGTCTTGATCAGCAGCGGGAACGCAGCCGAGTAACCGATGAAGGAGCCGAAGGTGCCGACATAGAGGAAGGCCATGATCCAGGTATGCTTGCGCCCGATAATGGTGAGCTGGTCCTTGAACGAGGACTTGGCGGTGGTCAGGTTGTTCATGAAGAAAATGGCACCGAACAGCGCAACCATGATCGGCAGAAGCCACATCAACCCGGCGTTCTGAAGGTAAACACCACCGACGGGGGAAGCCTGATAAAGATTGATCAGTCCGGCGCCCATCAGGATTGGCGTTAGCAACTGGACACTCGAGACTCCGATATTGCCGCCTGCCGCATTCACGCCGAGCGCCCAACCTTTCATGCGGTCGGGATAGAAGAAGGAAATATTGGTCATGCTGGAGGCGAAGTTGCCGCCGCCGAGACCCGCGCTGGAAGCCACCAGCAGCATCAACCAGAACGGCGTATTGGGCTGGCCGACGAAATAGGCCAGCGCGATCGTCGGAACGAACAGCACCGAGGTGCTGAAGATGGTCCAGTTGCGGCCGCCGAACGTCGTCACCGCGAAGGTGTAGGGGAATCGCATCAGCGAGCCGATCAGCCCGGGCACCGCCACTAGCTGAAACAGTTGATCGGTCGTGTAGTGAAAGCCCGCCTGCGGCAGCTTGGTCGCGACGATGCTCCAGATCAGCCAGACCGAAAATGCGAAATGCTCCGCGACGATCGACCAGATCAGGTTGCGGCGGGCGACGACTTTACCCCTGGAGTTCCAGAACGTCTCATCTTCCGGTTTCCAGTCTGAAATCCAGGTCGGGTCCTTCGAGCTCATTGGCAGTTTCCTTTTCTGAACAGGCCTCGGCCATCGCGCTCCCAGGCATGGAGGCGCGTTCCGGAAAGGCTCCGGTCTGGCGATCACAAATCGGATGATGGTTCGACGGCGTCGATGGCGTCAGTACTGGCTATTCAAGCTTCGTGCCAAATCACCGCGCCACCGAAATCTCTTCAGTCATAACAAGTTAGAACAACGACGGGCCGGCCCCGCCGATCGCAATCCGCATGTAAAATTTGCAATCGCACAATTGCTGTGCGCCGCACAAAAACGATGCAGCCCCGCCGTAAAAATGCGCACGATTCCCAACAAACGCGGATCGGCCCGGGAATTTCGGCCGCCTCCAGTCGAACCGGTCATGGCATGTCGATTGCATCGCCTGATTGCCAGTCAATGAAGACTGCGGTCCTTCGGATTGTCGAAGCCTCAATTGGCTGAAACGCAGGGACAGGCTCAGAGCTTTCTCGCGAGGAAGCGTGGCGCAGTCGTCGCGGTGCCGTTTCGGCATCGCTCGCTCATCCCCTGACGCAACAATCCGAAGCGCCGAACCAGGCAAATCTCCCGGCAACGAAACGATTTCGTTCCGGGAACCGTACGTCTCGCGTCAGCGCCGCGGCTTTGGAGCAACCGGTATTTTAACCCGTTACCAAAAAAAGGAAGTGCGATGTCATACTTGGTACCCTCGGAGTTCGTCACCAAGATGGTGGATGCAGGCGAATCCAAGATCTTCATGTCCACCAGAGACACCGTGATCCGGGCCTACATGGCCGGCGCGATCCTCGCGCTGGCGGCCTGGTTCGCCGTTACGATCAACGTGAACACGGGCCAGCCAGTGGTCGGAGCCCTGCTGTTTCCGGTCGGATTTTGCATGCTCTATTTGCTGGGATTCGATCTGCTGACGGGCGTGTTCGTCCTCTCGCCGCTTGCGCTGATCGACAAGCGCCCGGGCGTGACGCTGGCCGGCGTCTTGAGAAACTGGGGCCTGGTCTTTATCGGCAACTTCGCCGGCGCCCTCACGGTCGCCTTCATGATGGCGTTCGTGACAACCTTCGGCTTCACGCAGCCCCCCGACAAGGTCGGCACGGCAATCGGAAACGTCGGCGAGGCCCGCACGCTCGGCTACGCGGCGCATGGCGCCGCCGGCATGGCGACATTGTTCATCCGCGGCATGCTGTGCAACTGGATGGTCTCCACCGGCGTGGTCGGAGCCATGATCTCGACGACGGTCCCGGGCAAGGTCATTGCGATGTGGATGCCGATTTTGGTGTTCTTCTACATGGTGTTCGAGCATTCCGTCGTGAACATGTTCCTGTTTCCGTCGGGGCTGATGCTCCACGCAAAATTTTCGATCATGGATTATCTGATCTGGAATGAGATTCCGACCGTTCTCGGCAATCTGGTCGGCGGACTTTCGTTCACCGGACTGACGTTATACGCCACCCATGTCAGGACGGCACCGAAGCGCGAAGCAGGAACGGTACCGATCCGCGCCGTCGTCTGATTTATTCGCTAAGCGAAGGAGCCTTGCCATTATATGGTAAGGCTCCACTTTTCTTGGCGCCCCGCATGACAGCCGGATTGCAGATATCGCTAGGGCAATGTTCTGACAAAGGTCGCAAGGCGACCAATCAGGATTTTCACGGCGCGCTGATCCCGGACGAACCGCTGTTGAGCCTGAAAGGCATCGCCATCGTGGTGGCGGACGGCATCAGCAGCAGCAGCGTCAGTCACATTGCGAGCCAGTCGGCCGTCAAGAGCTTTCTGACCGACTACTACTGCACGTCGGAGTCATGGTCGGTGAAGACGTCGGCCCAGCGGGTGTTGGCGGCAGCCAACGGATGGCTTCATTCCCAAACACGGCGAAGCCAGTACGCCTATGACAAGGACAAGGGCTATGTCTGCACCTTCAGTGCAATTATCATCAAATCGACCACGGCGCATATTTTTCACGTCGGCGATTGCCGGATCTACCGGGTCGCGGGCAGCGGGCTCGAGCAGCTCACCGACGACCATCGTGTCGTTGTTTCCGAGCAACAGACCTATCTCGGTCGGGCCTTGGGGATCAATCCTCAAATCGAAATCGACTACCAGGCGCTCGCGGTCGAAACCGGAGATATTTTCCTGCTCGCCACCGACGGCGTCTACGAACACGTCAATACCCGCTTCATCGTCAACACGATCAACGACAATCCCGGGGATCTCGATGGCGCCGCAAAAATCATCGTCGACAATGCATTCCGGCACGGCAGTCGGGACAACCTGACAATCCAGATCGTGCGGATCGACGAATTGCCGCGCGGCGAGGCAAGTGAAGTTTTCGGACCATCCACCCGGCTGCCGCTTCCTCCGCTGCTGGAGGCGAGGATGCAGTTCGATGGCTATGAAATCGTCAGGGAAATACACGGCAGCAGTCGAAGTCACATTTATCTGGCCGTCGACGCCGACACGGAGGGTCTCGTCGCCCTCAAGATTCCATCCATCGACCTGCGCGACGATCCTGCTTACCTGAAGCGGTTCATGATGGAAGAGTGGGTCGCCCGGCGGCTCGACAGTCCTCACGTGTTGAAGCCCCGCTTGCATTCCCGAAAACGCAATTACCTGTACGTCGCGATGGAATTCATCGACGGGCAAACCCTGACGCAATGGATGATCGATAATCCAAGACCGGATCTGGAAACGGCGCGCGGCATCATCGAACAAATCGCCAGCGGCCTGGGCGCCTTTCACCGGAAAGAAATGCTGCACCAGGACCTCAGACCCGACAACATCATGATCGACAAGACGGGGACGGCGAAGATCATCGATTTCGGTTCGACCAGAATCGCCGGCGTCGCCGAGGCGGCACCATTCATCGCCGGCAACGAGATTTTGGGTACCGCGCAATATACCGCCCCCGAATACTTCCTCGGTGAAAGCGGCTCGTCCCTCTCCGATATGTTTTCGCTGGGGGTCATCGGCTATCAGATGCTGACGGGAAAGCTGCCCTATGGCGCTCAAATAGCCAAGGTCCGAACCAGGTCGCAGCTTGGCAAGCTGGGGTACCGGTCCGCTCTCGACGACAACCGTGAAATTCCGGCGTGGATCGACGGGGCGCTCAGAAAGGCCGTGCAGCCCGCCCCCGACAAACGCTACGAGAGCCTGTCGGAATTCATCTTCGATCTCCGCCACCCCAATCCGAAATTTCTCGACGCGTCGGCCACTCCCCTCATCGAGCGCAATCCGACCCTGTTCTGGAAATGCACAACCGCCATCCTGGTTTGCGTCATCGTGGCATTGCTCGCCAGCCAGCACGGCGTCCTACGCTAAAAGCGGACGCCGGTTTTTCGAAAGGATCCTGCTCGATCGAAAAGATGGAGCGAGATGACGATTCAACGAAAGCCATCTCGCTCCGGTTCGCTCGAAAGCGTTCTAGGCGTCCTCGGTCGCCGCCATCATCGGCTTCGGGGCGATTCCCTGACCCGGCCTCATCCGGAATTCGTAGCTCATCAGATGCCAGGGCGCGGCCGCCGGCTTGCCGTCGGGCATCACCGGGTCGGTGCGCTTCTCGATCCTGGAAACCAGTTCGTCCTTGACCCCGAACACGACGTCGGTGTCGAGATATTTGTCGCCTTCCATGAAGACGTGGGTGATCAGCGGCTCGTAGCCGGGAGCATTGACCAGAAAGTGCACATGCGCCGGCCGCATCGGATGGCGCCGGACCTGCAGGATCATATCCCCGACCGGGCCATCGGTCGGGATCGGATAGCTGCACGGCAGGATGGTGCGAAAGAAGAATCGGCCATCGGCGTCGGTGATAAACCGCGCCCGCGATGACGGCCCCTGGGTTTCGTAGTCCGGCCTTTGCGAATCGTAGTAGCCGTCGTCGTCGGCGTGCCAGACGTCAACCGGAACGCCCGCCAGCGGCTTGCCGGCGAGATCGGTGACCCGGCTCTGCACAAACATCCGGTCGCCCTGCAGATTGGCGGAAATGTCGGTGCCGTGCGGCATCGCCTTGTGCTCGCCGACATAGAACGGGCCGAGCACGGTGGTCTCGGTCGCGCCCTCGCGTTCTCGGTGGTTGACCGCATCGACCAGCATCGAGACCCCGAGCACGTCTGACAGCAGGATGAACTCCTGCCGGCTCGGCGTGCATTTCTGGCCGACACGGGTCAGAAAATCGATCGCGTATTCCCATTCGCCGAACGTAAGGTCGGTCCTGCGGACGAAATCGTGCAGCGACTTCACCAGTTCTTCCATCAGGAACTTGACGCGCGGGTCCGGCGTCTCGTCGAAGCTGCGGATCACGGCGGCGGTGAGTTCGGTGTCGTTGAATTGGGGCATTGTTGCTGTCCTGCGGGGTTAGGCCATTGCGGGCGCGAGCCTACACCAGCGATCCGCCCAAGGTAAACGTACTGGATTGGAACAAGACGCACTTTTCGGCTATCAAGGCCGCCCCACCCCTGCTTCCGGAGACCGCTTCCGATGTCAGCTCCCGCCTCCCCCGAATCCTCCGGCATGTCGAAGGCCGCCTTCGATCGCATCGAGCACCATCTGAAGAGCCGCTACGTCGATGCCGGCCGCTTTCCCGGGACGCAGCTCCTGGTCTATCGCCGCGGCAAGGTCGTCCACAGTGCGGTGCAGGGTTTTGCCGACATCGAGCGCAAGGTCGCGATGAAGGACGATACCATTTTTCGCATCTATTCGATGACCAAGCCGATCACCAGCGTGGCCTTCATGATGCTGTTCGAGGAAGGCCGCGTCGCGCTCGACGAACCCGTCCACAAATATATCCCGGAATGGAAGAACCTCGGCGTGTTCCAGGCCGGCACGGCGCCGGCTTTTCTGACCAGGCCGCCGTCGCGCCCGATGCTGATCGTGGATCTCCTGCGGCACACTTCCGGCCTAACCTACGGCTTCCAGCAACGCTCCAACGTGGACGCGGCCTATCGCGAGATGAAGATCGGCGAGGTCGTGAAGGCGGGAACACTGCAAACGATGATCGACGACCTGGCAAAAATTCCGCTGGAATTTTCGCCCGGCGAGGCCTGGAATTATTCGGTCTCCACCGACGTGCTCGGCTATCTCATCGGCAAGATCTCGGGCCAGCCGTTCGAGCAGTTCCTGAAAGAGCGCATCTTCGCTCCGCTTGGCATGAACGATACCGACTTCTTCGTGCCGGCCGGCAAGGCCCATCGTTTCGCGGCCTGTTATTCGGCAAGCCCGCAAGGCGCGATGACGTTTCACGCGGCCGACCGCAAGGGTGGCCTGACCCTGCAGGATGACCCGGCCACGAGCTCCTTCCTGTCGCCGCCTGCGTTCGTTTCCGGCGGCGGCGGCCTGTGCTCGACCGCAGCCGATTATCTCGCCTTCTGCCGGGCGCTGCTCAATGGCGGCGAACTCGACGGCGTCAGGCTGATAGGTCCGAAGACGCTGGCGCTGATGACCTCGAATCATTTGCCGGGCGGCCGCGACCTGCCGGAAATGTCGCGATCGCTGTTCTCCGAAGCTACCTACAACGGCATCGGCTTCGGGCTCGGCTTCTCGGTGACGATGAACCCCGCGCAGACCCTCATTCCCGGCAGCCGCGGCGAATATGCCTGGGGAGGTGCGGCGACGACATCGTTCTGGATCGATCCCGCCGAAGAGCTGATCGCGATTTTCATGACCCAGGTGCTGCCGTCGACCGCCTATCCGATCCGGCGCGAGCTGCGCACCATGGTTTACGCCGGGATTACCGACAGCAATCTTTAGAGCGTTCCTGAGCGCCTCTTGTGCCGGAGTTTGAGTGCCGAAGCCTTCCCTGCCAGTGCGTCTTGCTCTCCTGGTCGCCGGAACCGTGCTGCCGCTGATCGTTTTCGCGGCCGTCCTCGTGTTCGACGATTACGAACGGGACCGCAAGGACGCCTCGGTGCGCGTTATCGAAACCGTGCGCAGTATCCGCCTCGTGCTCGATGCCGAGGTTGAGCGCATGACGGGCGGGCTCCAGGTACTGGCACTCACCAATACGCTGCGCGACGGCGATTTCGACGCCTTTCGGCGCATGTCTTCGGGCTTTCTCGAGCAATACGGCAAGCACGGCATCCTGCTGGTGGCGGACCGTGAAGGCCGCCAGTTGTTTTCCTCGACCACGCCGGACACGGCGAGCCTTCCGCCGCGCAACGACCGCGAAATCGCGGCGAAGGTCTTCGCGACCAGAACGCCGCAATATTCAAACCTGTTCCTGGGCTCGACCGACAAGCGGCCGACCGTAACGGTCGAGGTGCCGGTACTCCGCGACGGCGAGGTCATCTACGACATTTCGTTCAGCCCTCCGATCGAGATCTTTCAGTCCATCCTCGAGAAGCAGCGCCCGGGCGACGACTGGACGATCTCGATCTTCGATGGCGACGGCATCAGCTTCGCGCGCGTTCCAGCCCCGAAAGAGACGATCGGCAAGCCTGCATCGTCGTTGCTGTATCCCGAGATGTCTCACCAGACCGAGGCAACCCTGCAAACAGTATCCCCGGAGGGCGTGCCGCTGATCACGGCTTTTGCACGGTCGCCGCTCACCGGATGGAGCGTGGCCGCCGGCGTCGCCCAGGACTCCCTGGTCGGTCCGCTGTGGCACAAACTCGCGATCACCAGCGCGCTCGGCGCCTTGCTGCTTCTGACCGGCCTCGCCTTTGCGGTGCGGATGGCGACCACGATCGCCCGCGGCGAGATGCTCCACGACCTCCTGATCGAAGAGCTCAATCACCGCGTCAAGAATACGCTGGCGATCCTGCAGGCGATCGCGGTGCAGACCTTCCAGAGCGCCAGCAAGGCCGAACGCGAAAAGTTCGAGGGCCGGCTCGGCGCGCTGGCGGAAGCGCATAATCTGTTGAGCCAAGAGAAGTGGCGCGGTTCCGAACTGCGGGATGTCGTCGACCGCGTGCTGCAGCCATATCTGCTCGGCAATCCGGAACGGGTGCGAATCTCGGGGCCGCGCGTTCCGCTGTCGCCTCGGCTCGCGGTGGTGCTGTCGATGATCGTGCACGAGATGGCGACCAACGCCGCCAAATATGGCGCGCTTTCAAACGACACCGGCGCCATCAGGCTGGATTGGGAAATCGTCACGGAAAAAGCCGGGCCGGAGCTGAGATTGATCTGGGCCGAAGCCGGCGGCCCGCACGTCGTCGCACCCGTGAAACGCGGTTTTGGGTCGCGTTTGATCGAACGCAGCGCGCGGGATCAACTCGGCGGCGAAGCCACCGTCGATTTTCTGCCGCGCGGCGTGGTCTATACCATCACCTGCTCGCTCGAGGACTGAGCCGATCGTCGTCTAGCCTATATTTTGGAGACTCGGGAACGTCTCCAGCAGCCAGATGCTGACGGCCGAGACGCTGCCGGTGAGAAACCCGATGCCGGTGACGACCAGGAGCACACCCATCGCCCGCTCGACGCTGGCCAGGTGCCGCTTCATCCGCGCAAACAGCGAAGAGAACTGTTCCACCATCAGCGCCGCGAGCAGAAACGGAATCCCGAGCCCGGCGGAATAGACCGCGAGCAGACCAGCCCCCCTCATCACCGTGGCCTCGGTGGCCGCGACCGAGAGGATCGCCGCCAGGATCGGGCCGATACAGGGCGTCCAGCCGAACGCAAAGGCGAGCCCCATCGCATAGGCTCCCCAGAGACCCACGGGCTTGGGAATGGGCAGCCGCCCTTCCCGCATCAGCAGTCCAATCCGCGTCAACCCGAGGAAATGCAGGCCCATGATGATGATGACGATGCCGGCCAGGATCGAGAGCTCGGCCGACCAGGCGCGGATCAGGCTTCCGATCAGCGAGGCGCTGGCGCCGAGCGACACGAATACGGTGGAAAAGCCGAGCACGAACAGGACCGCCGAGGTCATCACCGCGCGCCTGGAGGACGATACCGTCTCGTCATTGGCGACGTGCTCGATGGTCGCGCCAGTCAGATAGATCAGATAGGGCGGCACCAATGGCAGCACGCACGGCGACAGAAAGCTGACAAGACCGGCAATCAGGGCTGCGGGAATCGAGACGTTGTGAATCATGCAATCGTCGCTACGGTTGATGGTTGCGGCTTGGCCTGCCGAATCCTGCATCGGAGGCATAGGGTCGGTGCGCCTTCATGTAGCTGATGCGCGCGAATGCGCAATGAGCAAGCTGCTGCCCCGGCGTCCCTTGCCGACTTCCTCTTTAGACAGACATTTGAAAAACGTCGCGAAGACGACCCGCGCAGCTTCGGCGCATCGCCACTATCAAGCCTTCGTGAGGCCGCGTTGCTATTTGACCAGCTTCAACGAGACCGGAGAACGACCACGCTGGCCTTCACGCGATTTCGGATGATGCGGCTTTTCGGGCGGCTTCCCATCCCGCAACATCGAATCGCACAAGGCTTTCAATTCCGAGTCGTCAATTTGATTGAGTTTGATCCGAAGCTCGAGAATTGCCACCGAAATCAATTGCGCGGTGTCCCGGTCGCCGCCGAGGACGAGAGCCGCCTGGCACTGCTCGAGAGTTGCCAGCACCGCCTGCAATTTTTCTTCCGAGTTAGCCACCAGCGTTTCTTCCGTTACCGAGCTTGCCAGGTAAAGCCGAAGTGATCCAATCGGTCGCTTCATAAACCCCTCCGTTCCCCAAGACGTCCGGAAATTCCGGTTCCGGCAGGTTAGTTTTGGTTGGTACACAGATTTGTGACATTGCTGTTCGCTCGAACCGGTGGACCAACTCGCCCGCAATTCCGCCGAGCCCCATGCTCGCCGCCAACGCGGTAGAGGGCTGGCAAGCCTAGCACGGCGGGAGGCCGGGTTCGAATGCCAATCGTTGCAGGATGGCAAAAAAACTCGCATCGCGCGATTGAGGGCGCCGGTCAGTGGGCGTCTGCCCCCAAGGCTGAACACAGGCGTGAATAAAGTCCCGGCCTGAACCCGTCAGGGTTGTGTTTTGGTCAATAGTCTGCCAAGGCTGGAGGGCAAGCAATTGGTGGGTGCCCGCGCAACGCAATGCGGGAACATCGTACCTCCAAACCTTGAATTCGGCCGTCACTCGGGTTCGATTCGGCCGATTGCCCCCTTAGTCACCAGCTTGCGAAAGCCAGGAATAGCCGCAAATTTCCCGTGGTTTAAGGAAAAATTGGTTCACTTAAGCAAGCCCAAAGCGCTATATAGGATATCCACCCGCGACAGGCGAAGGACGGTAGAAACAGTATGAACAAATCAGCAGCAAAGAAGATGAAACAGCGCAGTGCCGGCAAGCCGGACATCGAGCTTGGCAAGCGAATCCGGCTGCGGCGCGTCGAGCAGCGTATCTCGCAGGCGGAACTCGGCGACCAGCTCGGCGTCAGTTTCCAGCAGGTCCAGAAATACGAGAAGGGCGTCAACCGCGTCGGGGCGGCCCGTCTTCAGCAAATCGCCACTGCGCTCGATGTGCCGGTCACGTTCTTCTACGATGGCGATGGCAAGGCCCGGGAGGTCGAGAGCCTGCTGTTTCTGGACAGCGCGTTCAGCCTGAGACTGCTGCGCGCCTACAGCAAGATCAAGGATCAGACCGTCCAGCGTCAGCTGGTGTCCCTGATGGAATCGATCGCCGCCAACGAAGACTAGGTCTTGAGCTGGATCGCCTGGTCGGTCCGAGGCCGGCGAAGTCCGGCCGGCGAGGTCTGGTTTGCAGCGCCACGAACACGATCGATCAACGCAAGCGGATCGGCCGGCAGGCTGTCGCCGCGCCAGGCCACATGCTGGTCCGGCCGCGACAATATCAGCGCGCCGTCAAAAGCGGCGGTCGCTGGCCGTTCGACGTCGAGGACCTTCAGCGGAACGCCCCTGTCGCGCGCGGCTCTTTCAAGGGCGGCTGGATCCAGCGCGGAATCGAACCGCAGCAGCGTGAACTCCGGCCCCATGGCGTCATAGAGCGAGCTGCCGTCTTCGCACCATAGATGCGGCGTGCGGCAGCCCGGGACGGTCGCGGGGGTATAGCTGCCCATCGTATAGGCCGGGGGCTCAGCGCCGTCATAGGCGATGATCGGTGAGCGATCATAGTAGGTGCCGAAGTTGAGGCCGGCGCAGGCATATTGCTGCACATTGATCTCGTAGGTCAGCCGTCCGGTCTCTCGCCGCACGCGTTCGCCTTCGGAGCCTGCATCCTCGATCGCATCGGGGATCGCGCCGCGGCGGCGAATCTCGGCTTCGGCATGCGACATCGCAAATCGCGAAACCTGACTGGTGATCGGCCAGCGCTCCGCCTCATAGGCATCGAGAATGGAAGCCGGCGCCCAGCCGTTGAGATGCGCGGCGAGCAGCCAGGACAGGTTCATCGCGTCGGCGATCCCGGCGTTCATGCCGTAACCGGCATAGGGCACCCAGATATGCGCGGCGTCGCCGGCAATGAAGGCGCAGCGGTCGCGAAACCTGTCGGCGATCAGCCGGCGCCCGTACCAATCCTCCCGGGAGATGATGTCGTATTTGAAATCCGCCCCGACGCCGAGGATGGTCCGGATGCAGGCGTCGCGGTCCACTGAATCAAAATCGCCTTCGCCCTGCTTCATGTAGTTGTGCACCAGCCATCGCTCGCGGCCGTCGATCGCATAGACCATCCCGGCGCGCCGCGGATTGATGACGCCCGTACCCCAGGCGCGCTCGTGCTGCTGACGATGGATAAGGTCGGGCGCGCGGATGTAAGTCGACTGCACGCGCTGCACGATGGCATCGCCCGCCAGTTCCGCGCCGATTGCCTTGCGGACGATCGAGCGCGCGCCGTCGCAACCGATGAGAAAGCGGCAGCTCAAGCGGCTGACGGCCCGGGTCTCGAGATCGCGCAAGGCCACGTCGGCGGATGCCTCCGCTATCCCGACGTCTTCGACCGAGGTCCGGTTGATGATGCGGATGCGCCGCTGGGCGGCGGCATGCTCGAACAGGATCGGCTCGAGGAAGATCTGGTTGATGCGATGCGGCGGCTCGGGCGTCGGCCAGTTGCAGTCCGGGCCGTCCTTCCGCGTGAAGCGGTCGCGGCGGCAGGGAATCGGGATTCGCGTCAATTCGGCGCCCGTAAACGTCGTGCGGTAACTGATGTCGTGGGGATAATCCGCAGGCAGCCCGGCATTGCGGACCTTTTCCGCCACGCCAAGCCGCCGGAAGATTTCCATGGTGCGGGCCGCGACATGGTTGCATTTTGGCTCGGGAGGCTCGGCGGGCGCGCGCGTCTCGATCACCGTGACGTCGATCCCTCGCCACGCCAGATCGATTGCGAGCGTCAGCCCGACCGGGCCCGCGCCGACGATCAGCACATCGGGATGGCTCACGTCAGGCATGCATATTCCAGCTCAGCGTCCGGATTCCGGCGATGGCGGCCGTCGCTAAAGCCGGTCCGCCGCAACATCCGGCCGTCGCCTCCCGGCGCGTCAACAGCATGGGGTCTCCCGCAGGCGCTTTTATTCTTTTGGGCCCGTGCCCTGACGAACCACATTAGCCGCGCCGGCGACATACCGGAAGCCGCCAACGAAAACCCGGTTTGCGGCGGTGCAGCAGCCGCAATGCCAACTTAATCAGAAGGCAACGCTCATGGAGTAAATTTGCAAAGCCTGATTGCGGATCAGGTCCGATCCCGCCGGCCCGAACAATTGATTTAACGCAGGCGCCATCGGCGCATCCCGGGGACATTGCCCATGCGAAGAACGACCGTCATTGCCATTGCCATGGTGCTTGCGACCGCGCCGGCGTTTGGCCAAAGCGCGGGTCAGGCCGGCGCCGGCACGGCGCAGCCTGCGGCCAGGCCGGCAATTGCGGCGCCGCCGACGAGCGGGGCAAATCCGGCGCATGCTC
>JBAVEE010000619.1:0-2681 GCA_049587575.1 Bradyrhizobium sp. | reverse complement strand
CTGGTCGCTCCCGACGAAACGAAGATTTGCGGGATGTGTTTGGCGTTGAGATATTTCTGCACGGAAATATTGGGCGCGGTGCCGACCGAACTGAACATCGCCAGCACGTCCTCCTGCTCGACCAGCTTGCGGGTCTGTTCGACCGTCTTGGCGGGCGAGTACGCGTCATCCAGGGTCAGAAAGTCGATCTTGCGGCGGTTGATGCCGCCTTCGTCGTTGAGCTTTTGAAAATAAGCCGCCTCGGCACGCGCTATGGTGCCGTAGGCAGAGGCAGGTCCGCTGTAAGGCGCGGTGTTTCCCAGTTTGATGGCAGCCTCGGCCGCGATGCAATCGCCGGCCAGCGGCATCGCGAGCGCAGTGGCGAGCAGCGATCCCGCGAGAAATCTTCTGGAAAATGGCAAGATCCTGTGCCCTCCCCCGGCGGTCGTGTGATTTGCTTTGATTGACGCAGCTTATTTTGACTGGCTCGCCCCGGGCAACCGCAGAAATCTCAACCGCCTTGCGGGCAGATATTCCTTGTCTGCATATCTTTTCAAAAAGGGGACAGCGAACCGATTGCGCAACGGGACCCAGGCTCCTATCTGTCCCACCTCGCCAGGCTCCGCCCCCAGCGCCGGGGTGCCCAAATCCTCATCCATTTCCCCTTCGGACCTGCAAAACCCGCCCATGCCGTCCATCATATCCATTTCAAATCTTTCCAAGACCTATGGCTCCGGTTTCAAGGCGCTGAACAACGTCAGTCTGGATATCCAGCGCGGCGAGATTTTCGCGCTGCTGGGGCCGAACGGCGCCGGCAAGACCACGCTGATCAGCATCATCTGCGGGATCGCGAGATCGAGCGAAGGCCGGGTCACGGTCGGCGGCCACGATATCGACGGCGGTTACCGCGCCGCGCGCTCGCTGATCGGGCTGGTGCCGCAGGAATTGCACACCGACGCCTTCGAATCGGTGTGGGCGACGGTCAGCTTCAGCCGTGGCCTTTTCGGCAAGCCGAAAAATCCGGATCATATCGAAAAGGTGCTGAAGGACCTGTCGCTCTGGGAAAAGAAGGACGCCAAGATCGTCACTCTATCGGGCGGCATGAAACGCCGGGTCATGATCGCGAAGGCGCTGTCGCACGAACCGCAGATCCTGTTTCTGGACGAGCCGACCGCGGGCGTCGATGTCGAATTGCGCAAGGGCATGTGGGAAGTGGTGCGGCGACTTCAGTCCTCGGGCGTCACCATCATCCTCACCACCCATTACATCGACGAGGCGGAGGAGATGGCCGACCGCGTCGGCGTCATCAACAAGGGCGAAATCATCCTGGTCGAGGATAAGGCGAACCTGATGCAAAAGCTCGGCAAGAAGCGGCTGAAGCTGCATCTGCAGGGCAGCATCGAAACGATTCCGACCGATCTTGCGGCCTACAATCTCGAACTGTCGGATCAGGGTTGCCAATTGACCTACCATTACGACACCAAGGGCGAGCGCACCGGCATCACCAGCCTGCTCAGCGACCTCAGGGCCGCCGGCATCCGGTTCTACGATCTCGACACCACCCAGAGTTCGCTGGAGGACATTTTCGTCAACCTGGTGAGAACGCGATGAATTTCAGGGCCGTCGGCGCCATCTACAAGTTCGAAATGGCGCGTACCTGGCGTACGCTGGTGCAGAGCATTGTGTCGCCCGTGGTGTCGACCTCGCTGTATTTCGTGGTGTTTGGCGCGGCGATCGGCTCGCGCATCACCTCGGTCGAAGGTGTCAGCTATGGCACCTTCATCGTGCCGGGACTGGTGATGCTTTCGGTACTGACGCAGAGCATCAGCAACGCCTCGTTCGGGATCTATTTTCCGAAATTCGTCGGCACGATCTACGAATTGCTGTCGGCGCCGATCTCGTATTTCGAGATCGTGCTTGGCTATGTCGGTGCGGCAGCGACCAAATCGATCGTCCTCGGCCTGATCATCCTGGCCACCGCGGGCCTGTTCGTGCCGCTGCAGATTCATCATCCCTGGTGGATGCTGACGTTTCTGGTGCTGACCGCGGTGACCTTCAGCCTGTTCGGCTTCATTATCGGCATCTGGGCCGACGGCTTTGAAAAGCTTCAGATGATCCCGATGCTGGTGGTGACGCCGCTGACGTTCCTCGGCGGCAGCTTTTACTCGGTGAACATGCTGCCCTCGGGCTGGCGCACGATCACGCTGCTCAATCCCGTGGTCTATCTGATCAGCGGTTTCCGCTGGAGCTTCTATGAAATCTCCGACGTCAGCGTGGGCCTCAGCGTCGGCATCACGCTGACGTTTCTCGCCGTCTGCATGGTCGTGGTGTGGTGGATCTTCAAGACCGGTTACCGGCTGAAGAATTGACGCGCGAAAGCGCGACATTCCGGGCCGCCCTTCAGCGCGAACCCGGAATCTCGAGATTCCGGGCTCGCATCTTCGATGCGCCCCGGAATGACGTCGTGAAGAAAATCACCGATAGCAGTGGAAGCGGCCGTAGCGATTGTAGTAGCCGCGACAGCGGTAGTGACCGCGGTAGGGAATCCCAAGCACGCCATCCACCGCGCCGACCGCCCCGCCAACGCCAGCGCCGACGGCGCCGCCAACCAGCCCACCCACCGGACCGGCAGCGCGGTTGCCTTCGTAAGCACCTTGCTGCGCGCCGCGTACGATGCCCTGGGCTTGCCCGGCATGAGGGAT
>JBAVEE010000618.1:0-1844 GCA_049587575.1 Bradyrhizobium sp. | reverse complement strand
CTGGGACAAATGAACCGGTTCGCAGTACGGGTCCGGATCGGGCTCCAGAAACGAAAATGGCGCCGCGAGATCATCGCGGCGCCATCGTTCCCGGAATTGCCTGGCGGTTAGAACTTCACGGTCACACCGGCATAGACGGTCTGCTCGGTGCAGCTGTTGGTGCTCGGCGTACCAACGCCTCCAAGCGTACAGACTCCAGGAGCATTGTTGTGATCGAGGCCGAACTTGTTCTGCCAGTAGCGATAGGCAACCCAGGTGGTGACGAACTGGGAGTACTTCGCACCCCAGATCGCCTTGCTGGCGTCGAAGGTCAGACGGATCGGCTCGCTGTTGATTTCCATCTTGGTTGGGGTTCCGCCACCGCCCAGAGGACCACCGAGAAGCGGCGCATTCTGGTCGCCCTTCGGTCCATAGAAGCCGGCGCGACCGCTGATGGCGAAATACTGCATGCTTTCGGGCAGGAAGCCGAGATCCATGTAGTAGTTGATTTCAAGCGCCCACGTCGTCTTGTAGTCGGTATTGCCGTCCCCGATGCAGGTTACCCCGGGAACGCCAGGTCCGAACAGCCCGCACTGGTCGAACGCATTGTGGTTGATTTCCTTGTAAACCAGGGGCGCTACGTTGAAGTAGCCCTTGTAGGGAAGATCGAAGGCGAACTGCAGACCGGCGACGAAGTCGCGCTTGGCAGGCGCCAGGAAGCTGTTTTCCGTCTCGCCGTCGGCACCAACCTCGAATGAAATGTTATGCAGGGGCCCCATCGTAAACTGCGTGGTGCCGAAGAGCTCGTTCCAGCCGAACGTGCTGCGGACCAGGCCGTAGAACTCGGTCGCACCGGCGCAGTTGGCGGGGGCGCCGAAAATGGTGCCCGCGTTCGTGCAAGGCGAGGCCGGATCGTTGTGGTCCGACTTGAACATCGAGATGGTGAAGAAGTTGGTGCCGTAGGCCCACACATCGAAGTGGGTGAACGAATAGACGCTCTTGGCCGTATTGCCGTTGATGGAGCCATCAGGGCGTATGCTATACGCACCGGGATCGGTGCCATGCGGCATCCAGGAATAACTTACCCGATCATCGACCACCAGGAAGAAGGGGATGTCCGGAACCGGTTTTGCCTTGACCTTGTAGGGCAAGTCCGCGGCGCTGGCGAAGCTCGCTGGAGCCAGAGTAGCAAAGGACAGCAACGCCGCTGCAATTGCTTTATTACGATAAGACATATCGGATTACCCCCAAAAGTTGACGATCGAAATGATCGAAATCCTTGAGGAGACATTTGCGCCGTTCGTTAATCCTGAGAAGCCTCAAGTTTTTCCAGAGCCTGCCGCAAGTTTCACCAGGAGGGGCACGATCGTATGCACGTCAGGCACGGCGGTCGCGAAGCCTTGCCACCTGCAAGCGAAGCAAAGGCATATGATCGACGGTCAGATAACCCCAGCTATATTGATTTCTCTGCTATTCCGTCGCCGTGGGACCGCGTGAATCGTTGATCCGGGCAAACCGCGAGCGCACATTGCTGGTGAACGGATGACGACGCTCATATTCGCGGCACGCCTCCGGCAGCGGTTCCTTTTTGGTCGCGACCGTTACAATTCTGCAACATCTGTTTCGCGGTTATCGCCGGGCACCACACGAATCCGGCCCGCGCGGAGACTCCTGTCAGAACGATGGAGCGCGAGAATCATGGGGGACGTTTGCCGAAGAGTTGGGCAAACGCTGGCGCTTTTTCCCTACTTACGCTGAAGTCCAAACTAGCCCACTATTAAGGCAGCCGTCCCTCGCATGCGTGAAAATGAATGTTAGACCCGACGCCCACACGCCCGCATTCCGGCGGAACGCCCCTGCTGCAG
>JBAVEE010000617.1:0-1999 GCA_049587575.1 Bradyrhizobium sp. | reverse complement strand
CGGAAGCGCGCGCCAGGGTCAGGTAATTGAGGCCGACATCGAGCAGGAACGACAGCCGCTCGCGGATTTCCTTCAGCACCCGTGCCGCGATCTCGTTCTGCTGCGCATTGAGCGCCTTCGGCACGGTCTCGAACCATTCACCAGCGCGGCGCACCGAAAGCTCGGATATTTCGCCGATATGCTTGCCGCCGATCTTGACGCACAGCGCCTCCGGCTTGAGGCGATAGCCGTGGCAGGCTTCGCAGGGAATGTCGGAGAAATACTTGCCGAGCTCCTCGCGCGCCCACTCGCTCTCGGTCTCCTTGAAGCGGCGCTCGAGATTGGTAATGACCCCCTCGAACGGCTTTTTGGTGTCGTAGGCGCGCACGCCGTCTTCGTAGGAGAATTTGATCTCGTCGTTTCCCGAACCATGGAGCAGCGCGTTCTGCGTCTTCTTCGGCAGGTCCTTCCATTTGGTGTCGAGCGTGAACTTGTAGAATTTGCCGAGCGCGGTCAGGGTCTGGATGTAATAGGGCGAGGAGGATTTCGCCCATGGCGCGATCGCGCCCTTGCGCAAGGTCAGTTCCTTGTCGGGAATGACGAGATCTTCGTCGATATGCTGCTCGATGCCGAGGCCGCCGCAGGCCGGGCAGGCGCCGTAGGGGTTGTTGAAGGAAAACAGCCTGGGCTCGATTTCCGGAATCGTGAAACCGGAAACCGGGCAGGCGAATTTCTCCGAGAACAGGATCCGCTCCGGCCCGCTCTTGTCGTGGATTTTTGCGGTTTTCTTGTCGGACTTCTTTTCGTCGGCGGCAGCGGCGGGTGCATCTGCATATTCGATCACCGCGAGACCCTCGGCCAGTTTCAGCGCCGTTTCAAAACTTTCCGCCAGCCGCTGGCCGATGTCGGGCCGCACCACGATGCGGTCGACCACGACGTCGATGTCGTGCGGGAATTTCTTGTCGAGCACCGGCGCTTCCGCGAGCTCATGGAACGCGCCGTCGATCTTGACGCGCTGGAATCCCTTCTTGAGATATTCGGCGAGTTCCTTCCGGTATTCGCCCTTGCGGCCGCGCACCACCGGCGCCAGCAGATAGAGCCGCGTGCCCTCCGGCAGCGCCAGCACGCGGTCGACCATCTGCGAGACGATCTGGCTTTCGATCGGCAAGCCGGTCGCGGGCGAGTAGGGCACGCCGACCCGCGCCCACAACAGCCGCATGTAGTCGTAGATCTCGGTGACGGTGCCCACCGTCGAGCGTGGATTCTTCGAGGTGGTCTTCTGTTCGATCGAGATCGCCGGCGACAGGCCGTCGATCTGGTCGACGTCGGGCTTCTGCATCATCTCCAGGAACTGGCGCGCATAGGCCGACAGCGATTCGACGTAGCGGCGCTGTCCCTCGGCATAGATGGTGTCGAAGGCGAGCGACGATTTGCCCGAGCCCGACAGCCCCGTGAACACCACGAGCTTGTCGCGCGGGATTTCGACGTCAATGTTTTTCAGATTGTGTTCGCGCGCGCCGCGAATGGTTATCGCGCGCTGGCTGCTCTGTTGGCGCTTCGCCCTGATCACTTCATCCATATCGGCATTTCCAGGCGCGCCGCGCGCGCCGCTTCGGGGCGCGCTTCGCCGGGAATACCGGGATCAGACGCCAATGGGTGCCTTCGGAACATAGGAAGAACGCCAGAGAATTTCCAGTGCTGCCGGCAAGCCATCAACGGTTTGTTGCGGGCAAAGCGTTTTCAGGCAAGGCGGGGAACCGATCGCGTGAAGAAAAAGCGTCAAAAAAGCGGAATAGCAGCAGCGGGCAGCAGTATGCGGAAAAGAAAAAGCCGGCGCGAGGCCGGCTGTTTCCCAGTTCGCAACCCGCCGTCCGCGCCGCGATCAGTACCTTGCGACGACGGGGGCGCCGAAGTGGTAGTTGACGCGGACCGTTGCCATGTCTACGTCTTGGCGGATGCTGTCGATGCGCGTCGGCAGGCTGAAGACGGCAAAGTTGACGTTGCGGCTGCCCATGAACAG
>JBAVEE010000616.1:0-2327 GCA_049587575.1 Bradyrhizobium sp. | reverse complement strand
GTCGAGACCGAAGAACAGTTCGACTACCTGCGTACCGCGGGCGTCGACTTGGTTCAGGGCTATCTGTTTGGCCGCCCAGTTCCCATTGCTCAGCTCGATCTGTATGATGCAAAGTTGCCCAACGAGGTATGGGCCTTGCCGGCAGCGGTCTCGGGATAGCCTATCTGCGTATCCTGCACGAAGGTCCCGCCCCTCGCTACACGGGCTGCTGTGAGGTCGGAGGAATGCTTGCTGATCGGCTACTTTCGAAGGCAACAGACTAGGCGTCGCTCCCAGAAGAATTTGAGCGGACCTTCGACATCGCTTTCCTGAAGTAGTCTTCCCGCTCGCGCTCAAATTTATGTTGGGTCGCTTTGAAGTCCGCTACGCGTTTTCTTATTGCATCGCGTTCGGAGAGCTTATCTTTCGGCTTGGCTATTGGCGGCATGGCGACCGTATTCGGTGGCTCAATCTGCTTGGCGGTTTCAATCCGAACGGGATTGACCGTAGCTGCCCTTTGCACAAACGCCAGGGTTTCCTCGACCAATAGGTCACGATCTCTCATCCACTGCTGCACAGCACGCCTCCACGCCAAGAAACTATTCGAACAAGGAGCCTTGGGCATGTCAATGAAATTACGGATAAATGCGACTTATGCAAAGCCCGGCTTGAGAAGCCACCTCCGGGCGGTTTTTTCATTGGAGCAACTCGCATCGGTGATGTCTGGGCACTCTTTGGACGTCTTCGGTTGAGCCTGACGATGCCAGTTCAGCGGGGGCAAGGCGGACATTACGATTATGCGCTGAAACGTCCGGGATCCGTCGACGACATTGCTATGAAACAGAACTCATGCTCTCGTGGGCTACTGGTAGACCTAGGGCTCACCGAGGACAGGTCTAAAATAAAATTTAGAGATGCGTTATTCGAATAGCTTGAGACGGTTCGCTTTATGAGGATGGATGATCTGACCGAGCCACAATTCTTCCGTCACCCATCCGGTCTGACGGTAGGCGAGATTGCATCCTTGACGGGTGCCAAGCTTCAGGACGTCACGACCCTCTCGCTGCGAATGACGAATGTAGCGCCGATCGATCTGGCAGAGGCAGGGGACCTAACCTTTGTCGATAGCGCGAAATTCGCCAAGGCCCTCGCGTCAACGCGTGCTGGCGCTGTATTGATAAGCGAGCATCTTCAATGTCTTGTTCCGAGCGGCCTCGTCGTGTTGCTCACGCCTGAGCCCTATAAGTGCTTCGTGTTGGTGGCTCGTGAACTTTATCCTGGTACATTGCGTCCCTCATCACTCTTCGAAACAGAAGGCGTCGCGTCGAGTGCATCCGTCCATCCCTCCGCCCAAATCGCGAGCGGTGTGACGGTTGATCCCGGTGCCCTAGTTGGGCCTCGGGCTACAGTCGGCGTTGGAACGCTTATCGGGGCCAATGCCGTGATTGGGCCAGACGTTCAGATCGGGCAGAATTGTGCGATCGGTCCGGGAAGTTCGATCACGAACGCAATCATTGGCAATCGAGTCATTATACATCCGGGTTGTCACATCGGTCAGGACGGGTTTGGTTTCATAATGGGCGCAACTGGGCACCTCAAGGTGCCGCAGGTCGGCATTGTCGTAATTGAACATGATGTTGAGATTGGAGCCGGAACGACGGTCGATCGGGGCGGGATTCGCAATACCGTTATTGGAGAGGGAACCAAGATCGACAACCTCGTTCAGATCGCCCACAATGTAGTGATCGGACGTCATTGCATTATTGCCGGTCAATCAGGGTTGAGTGGCAGCGTAACTTTGGGAGACTTTGTGGTCCTCGGAGCACGAGTTGGTATCCGCCAGCACATTATGGTCGGCAAAGGAGCGCGGCTTGCAGCGAGATCCTCGGTCATGCGAGATGTCCCAGCCGGGGCTCTCTGGGGCGGCTTTCCTAATGCCAAGCCTCTCCGACAATTTCTGCGCGAGGTTGTTACGCTTGAGCAGCTAGCCTCGACACCACCAGTGCCTTCAATAGAGAGGGATACTTGATTAGCCACCAGATTTCCGACTGGCGCTTGATTGGATGCACGACCGAGAAACTGGACGGAAAGCCATGATCGACAGCGGCGGCTTACTAGCCGAGCGGTGCCTTTAAGGGTACCTTCGGCGAGCGCTTGCCAATCTTCACGATGACGCAAATGGATGCCAGAATTACCGAACGCGTGGCGCGACTCACGGCGCTTGAACGCGAGCGCGTTGAGATTCTAGCAGAAGATTGCCCTGTTTCGCCGGCTTTTCCGCGGCCGCTCGGATGTCTTCCCGATCCGTTGGCGGAATCGCACGACGGGGCGCAGCGGGTACGCACCTG
>JBAVEE010000615.1:0-1687 GCA_049587575.1 Bradyrhizobium sp. | reverse complement strand
GTTCCGATCCTTGTCGATCATCATGGCGCTCGGCAGATTGCGCGCGGCAGCGCTCGCGGTCAGCAGTTCGAGAAAGGTTCCGCGATCCTGGTCGTACAACGGCCGGGCGCGGGCAAGATCGTTGGCCATTCCCAGAACGTCGCCGTGAACGAGCTGCGCGTGCTCATTCGTGTAGGCGCGCGCAATGCTCAGCGAGTTCTGTATCACCTCGCGCGTCGGCCCTGAAAACAGCCGGTCAAGGCCCCGATCGATCGTCACATTGGCGACAATCGCCACCAGCACCGCCGGCAACACTGCGATGACCGAGAAAAGACTGACAATCTGGACGTGCAGCCTTGACGCCGCCCGGCCGCGGCGCCGGGCCTGCATCACCTGCCAGACTTCGCGGAAGATGATGCCAACCAGCACCAGGATGGTGGCGCCATTCAACAGCATGAAGGAAACGGCGACTTCGCGCGTCGGCTCTATCCGGGTCAGGCCCGTGAGCACCACGAAGGTGAGGAATGAAGACAACAACGCCAAGCCGATCGCCAGCGGCGCCACCAAGCTCCGCAGGGACAGCCCCTTGGGTTCAGCGAGCGACGGGTCGAACTGTGCAGTCGAGGTGTCTACGCTGGTCATTCCGGGCAAAAGCTAATTGAAGGCAAAACTATCCGCCGCGGCGGAGTGATGCATTCATATCACAATGTTGCCAAATTGCGACAATTCCACGGCGCATAATCAGCCCGGGGGAACAGGCCGCAGGGATGCTCCCCAAGGAAGCCGTCCCGGTTCTTCGAAACCCTCAATTGCCGCTGCGATAGACCTGAATGTCTAGGTCGCGAATCTTCTTGCGCAGCGTATTGCGGTTGAGGCCAAGCAGGTCGGCCGCCCGGATTTGATTGCCCCGGGTCGCTGCCAAGGCGGCGGTAAGCAGAGGCACCTCGATTTCCTTGAGGATCCGGTGATAGAGGCCCGGGGGCGGCACACCATTGGGAAAACCCGAAAAATGTGACGACAGGTAGGCTTCGACGGCGCCGCCGAGATTGTCGACGCCGTGGTGAGCGTTGCCACCCGATGCCACGGCCGGGGGTGCCAATTCGCCGTCGATGACCGAACCGGTGATCACGTCCTGCGGGTACAAAGCCGCCAGCCGGCGCGCGAGGTTTTCAAGTTCGCGCACGTTGCCGGGCCAGCGATGCTGCTTCATCCGTTCCAGCGCCAGCGCATCGAGCTTCTTCGGCGGCAATCCGTCTTTTTCAGCCAGCGCGAAAAAATGCCGGATCAAATCCGGTAAATCCTCGATCCGCTCGCGCAGCGGGGGAAGCCGCAACGGCACGACGTTCAAGCGGAAGAACAGGTCCTCGCGGAACAGGCCCTGCTGAATCAGGATGCGCAGATCCTTGTTGCTCGCCGCGACAATGCGCACATCGGTCTTGATCGGCGTCCGGCCGCCAACGGTCGTGTACTCTCCCTGCTGCAGCACTCGCAACAGCCTGGTCTGCGCTTCCAGCGGCATGTCGCCGATTTCGTCGAGAAACAGCGTGCCGCCTTCAGCCTGTTCGAACCGGCCGGAGGCGCGGGTATTGGCGCCGGTGAACGCGCCGCGTTCATGACCGAACAGTTCCGACTCGATGAGATCGCGCGGAATGGCCGCCATGTTGACGGCGACGAACGGCCCGTTGCGCCGCTTGCCGTAATCGTGCAG
>JBAVEE010000614.1:0-1656 GCA_049587575.1 Bradyrhizobium sp. | reverse complement strand
CGCCGAGGACCTGCGCGAGCAGGACGTGAAGGTCAGCGCTTACGACATCAAGCTTCGCAGCGATCAGGCAAGCCAGCCGTTGCGCGATCACGCACGCCAGCATGGCGTCGCCCTGACCGCGTCGCACGCCGATCTCGCCGCGCAGGCCGACTTCATCGTTTCCGCGGTCACCGCAAGTCAGGCCGTGCCGGTGGCGCAGGCTTGCGCGCCGTCGGTGAAACCGGGCGCCTGGTTCCTCGACTTCAATTCGGCCTCGCCCGGCGCCAAGCAGCGCGCGGCGGCGCTGGTCGACGGCGCCGGCGGGCGCTATGTCGAGGGCGCCGTGATGACATCGATCCCGCCCTACCGCATCAAGGTACCCTTGCTGCTGGGCGGCGGCGGCGCAAGCGAACTCGCGCCGCTGCTGGTGGGATTGGGTTTCGATGCCAAGGTGGCGAGCGAAAAACTCGGCGTCGCCTCGGCGGTCAAGATGTGCCGCAGCGTGATGATCAAGGGCCTTGAGGCCATGGTCATCGAAAGCTTCACCACCGCGCGCGCCTACGGCGTCGAGGACGCGGTGCTGGCGTCGCTCAAGGAAACCTTCCCCGGCATCGACTGGGAAAAGCAAGGCGCCTACTTCTTCCAGCGCGTGATCGAACACGGCCGGCGCCGCAGCGAAGAGGTCCGCGAGGTCGCGGAAACCGTGCGCGAAATCGGCCTCACGCCGTGGTCGGCGCAAGGCACGGCCGAACGCCAGGCATGGATCGCCGACCTCGCCGACGAGGGCCTGTTCGGTCAGAAAGGCACCAAGGCCTTTGCGCGAAGCCCCGACTGGCGTACCGAAGCCGACCGCATCCTCGCCGGCATCGCAGCGAAGAAAACCACGCCAGAGAGTTGAATGACCGAGACGACGCAATTTACCAAGACGCCCGGCTGGCTGGACTGGTACGCCGGTCCCTCAAAGCCGCGTTTCAGGGCACCGGCCGGCGCGGTGGACGCGCACTGCCATGTGTTCGGTCCCGGCGCCGAATTCCCTTACGCCGCGGAGCGCAAGTATACCCCTTGCGATGCGTCGAAGGCGCAGCTCTTTGCGTTGCGCGATCATCTCGGTTTCGCGCGCAACGTCATCGTGCAGGCGACCTGTCACGGCGCCGACAACCGCGCGATGGTCGATGCGCTCGACCATTCCGGCGGCAGGGCGCGCGGCGTTGCGACCGTCCGGCGCGATATCGCCGACGCCGAACTGCATGCGCTGCATGAGGCCGGCGTGCGCGGCGTACGCTTCAACTTCGTCAAGCGGCTCGTCGATTTCACGCCGAGAGACGAGCTGATGGAGATCGCCGGCCGCATCAAAAAGCTCGGCTGGCATGTCGTGATCTATTTCGAGGCGGTCGACCTGCCGGAACTGTGGGACTTCTTCACCGCATTGCCGACGATTGTCGTCGTCGATCACATGGGCCGGCCCGATGTCTCAAAGCCGATCGACGGACCCGAATTCGGGCTGTTCGTGAAATTCCTGGAGCGGCATCCGAACGTGTGGTCCAAGGTCAGTTGCCCGGAACGACTGTCGGTCTCCGGGCCGCCGGCGCTGAACGGCGAACAAAACGCCTACCGCGACGTGATCCCCTTCGCGCGGTGCATCGTCGAGACGTTTCCCGACCGCGTGCTCTGGGGCAC
>JBAVEE010000613.1:0-1795 GCA_049587575.1 Bradyrhizobium sp. | reverse complement strand
AACTGATTCGCGGCACGAACATTGCTTTAAACGAACTGGCTGGAAAAACTCAGGAGTGCGGCATGATACGCATCGTCCTTTGTACAGCGTTCGGTTGCCTGATGAGCGTGGCGAGCGCCCGTGATTTCGGGCAATGGGAAGCGACAGACCCGCAAATACGCCAATGGTTCCAGGCCTTGATGCAGCCGGATAACCCCGCTGTCTCATGTTGCGGCGAAGCCGATGCCTACTGGGCGGATTCATTTGAAGTCGATGGCGACAGATATGTCGCCATCATTACCGATTCCCGGCCGGACGAGCCGCTGCGCCGCAAACACATCGATGTCGGAACAAGGATCGTCATCCCGAACCACAAGCTGAAATATGACCAGTCGAATCCGACCGGTCACGGGATCATCTTCCTGAACAGGAACGATTACGTGTATTGCTACGTCGCGCCCGGCGGTGTCTGATTTTTGCGCAGGGAAATGGCGGCCACCGGGAAACGCCGGATTCCCGCAGTATTTGCGGTGAAGCGGTCGGTCGAAGCGAGGCCGTTTTCCGCCTTCCCGCGCAGGGTTCTCGGGGTTTCTGCGGCGCGAAGATTACGGCCCTGCTCCGGTATCATCCCCATGGTTTTTGCTCCATTGAGCAACGCCCGCGCCTACGTTTCAACCGCTTCGGCAACTCCGTCGGCATGAACCTCGCCGCGGATGTTGATGCACCGCAATTGTGCAGGCTTGATCAGGTCTTATCATTTCCGAATGTGGAAATGGTCTCGTATAGGCGCATTGACGGCGTTGCTGATCGGCGTATCGCCGTCCGTCAACGAGCCCTTCGGCGTCGCTACGGTTCCAGCTCCGGACGGCGACCTCACTACGATCTGGCAACGGCTCGAACCAGCCATACACGCCGACGAGCTTACCATCGCGGCCTGCCGTGCCGACCCGACCTGCGATTCACCCGCCGCCCTGCGGCTAATCGCGATCGTCCATGAGGCGATGCGGTACGAGGGCCGCGCGCGGATAGCTCACATCAATCGGTCGATCAACGAGGCTATCCCGGCGACACGCCACGACACGCCATGGATGCCGCCGCTGAAGGCAATGGCCACGTCCGGCGACTGCAAGAGCTACGCAGTGGTGAAGTACGCCACACTCGGCGACGCCGGGATCGCGCCAGCCGACCGGCGACTGGTGATCGTCTGGGATCGCGCGCACCCGCAGGAGACCCATCTGATCCTCGTTGTTCGGGTCGCCCAGCAATGGCTGATCCTTGACGACGACACATCGACCTTGGTCGAGAGCACCGGCAAGCCGAATTACGAGCCGCTGCATATGCTCGACGAGACCGGGGTTCGGAACTTCACATCACCGACCCATGGCGCGGGGAGCTAGCGGCTTAAAAGGCGCAAAACGACCCGAGAACGCTGGTTTCTGCCGTATTCAGGTGGTTTGGTCGGAGCGAGAGGATTTGAACCTCCGACCCCTAGTCTCCCAGACTAGTGCGCTAACCGGGCTGCGCCACGCTCCGATGCCGTTCCCTTAGCTTCGATCAGCCTCGCGCGCAAGAAGGCCGTCGGGCGCAGGCGCGGCCCGGTTCCTGGACGGCTAACCTTCCCTGAGCACTGAATCGAGCAATTGCCGGCAGGCGATCAGATCCTGCAGCGCCGCCTCGAGCTTCGCCGTGTCAAGCTTGCGGGGGGCGCCCGCATTTTCCGGCCGCGAGGCTGCGACATGCGCCGCCGCCGGCGGCCGGGCCGTCTGGTCGGCCCGCGACGACGGCAAAGTCACCCCCGGCGTGCGCCGCACGGGCG
>JBAVEE010000612.1:0-3402 GCA_049587575.1 Bradyrhizobium sp. | reverse complement strand
GTCCCTCGATCGGTTGAGAAGCCGGGATTGCCGCGCCGTTCCGTGCCGTTCACAGAAACCCAATAAAATCGGGCGTTTCTTGTAAGCTCGAGGAGGCCGCATGTGCCGGTCTTGTGTCCCGAAGGCGACCGGATTTTGCTTGGTCGGTAGCTATCATTGACCTCGTCCCTTATCCGGCCCGTCGCAAGGGGGGCAATCTTGTCGGCCTGAACCAGCGCCCATCGTCGCCAACGCTCGATCCACTCCGTCCATGATCAATTGCGTTCTGCTCCCCTGCTACACTTGGACGCATCTGACATTTTGATCCAGCTCAATAGGCCGGAAGGCATACGCGACTTACGATAGCGCGTTACGAGCCCGGAATAGAATAGATAGCTGTTCGCGAAGAACCGCATTTTTAAAGATCAGATGACAGGGAGCATATAATGATAGCTACGAAGATCCTCGCCGGAGCCTTTTTGTGCACGGCGTTATCGCTGGGTGCGATCGGACAAAGTGTCGCGTGGCCGATGATGAGCGGCATGAGTGCGGCCAGCGACGACATGATCGTGAACGTTCGCGCGAGACGCGGCGGTGGCGCGAGAGCGGGCGGTGCGAGATCAGGCGCCCATGCCAGCCGTACCAAGGTCAGCCACACCAATGTAAGTCGCACCAACAGTCGCAGCACGAACGTCAACGTGAACCGGCGCGCCAACGTCAATGTCAACGTCAACCGGAATGTCCGCGTTGGTGTGCGACCAGTCCGGGCTTGGGGCGCGCGGCCTTATTACGGAACGATCGTAGGCGGCGTCGCGCTGGGATCGCTGATCGTAGCATCGTCGATGGGTGTCGCTCCCATCGCACCCGCACCGAATATGTGCTGGTTCTGGACGGATTCGTCGCAGATGAGCGGATACTGGGATTATTGCCAGGCGCCGTACTGAGAACGCTCCGAACATCGACCCTGTCGGCCGCGGAGGTCTGCGGCCGTCGTCTTCGTCACAATGAACGATATGGCCGGACGCAGCCAATCGGGAAGCGATCCAACTTCGTCGGGCGGTTAACATACAAGGAAGCGGGATATGGGCTTGAAATCAGGCTGGCTCTTCGCTGCTCTGGGTCTATCGCTCTCTGCGCTTTTTTCTCCGATCGGAAGCGCGCAGGAAATCCTGCCGTTTCCGCCGACGCCGTCCGCCTCCATCCCCGGCCTCGCGATTCCGGACTCCGTTTACAAGAAACGCGTCGAGCCGAAGCACCTCGCCGACGGCGCGCCGAACATCCTGATCATCCTCATGGACGACGTCGGCCCGGGGACGGCCTCGACCTATGGCGGCGAGATCAATACGCCGACGCTCGATCGCGTGGCAAAGATGGGCATCTCGTACAACCGCTTTCATTCGACGGCGATGTGCTCGCCGACGCGCGCGGCACTGCTCACGGGTCGCAATGCGACCTTCGTCGGCAACGGCCAGATCGCCGCGCTCGCCAATGATTTCGACGGTTTCACGGGCATCATCCCGAAATCCTCGGCGACCGTCGCTGAGGTGCTGAAGGATTACGGCTACAACACCGGAGCCTGGGGCAAGTGGCACAATACGCCGGAGGAGCAGATCACCTCCAAGGGGCCGTTCGACTATTGGCCGACCGGCTATGGCTTTGAGTACTTCTATGGGTTCCTTGCCGGCGAGGCCTCGCAATATGAACCGACGCTGGTGCGCAACACAACCTACGTCACCGAAGAAAAGCGCAAAGGTTATCACCTCACCGACGACATCGCCGAGGACGCGATCAAATGGCTTCGCGAGCAGCGTGCCTACGCGCCGGACAAACCGTTCTTCATGTACTGGGCTCCCGGCGCGTCGCATGGCCCGCATCAGATCATGAAGGAATGGGCCGACAAATATAGGGGCAAGTTCGACGACGGCTGGGATGCCTACCGCGAGCGGGCTTTCAAGCGCGCCAGGGAGAGGGGCTGGATTCCGCAAGACGCCCAATTGACGCCGCGGCCTGAGACCATGGCTGCCTGGGCTTCGATCCCCGAAGACGAAAAGCCGTTCCAGCGCCGCCTCATGGAGGTCTTCGCAGGCTTTACCGAACATGCCGACTACAACGCCGGCCGGGTCATCGATGAAATCCAGCGACAGGGCAAACTCGACAACACGCTGATCTTCTACATCTGGGGCGACAATGGCTCCTCGTCGGAAGGTCTTAACGGGACGATCAGCGAGCAGTTGGCGCAGAACGGAATCCCGACCAGGATCTCGCAGCACCTTGAAGCGTTGAACGAACTTGGCGGCCTCGGTGCGCTCGGTGGCCCAAAGACCGACAACATGTACCATGCCGGATGGGCGTGGGCGGGAAGCACGCCATATCAAGGCACCAAACTCATGGGCGCCTATTTCGGCGGCACCCGGCAACCGATGGCGATCGCGTGGCCCAAGGGCATCAAGCCCGATACGACGCCGCGGGCGCAGTTTCATCACGTCATTGACATTGTGCCGACGATCTACGAGATCGCCAAGATCACCCCGCCGCGCGTCGTCAACGGTTTCGATCAGGACCCGATCGAAGGCGTGAGCATGCGCTACACGATGGGTGACTCTAAAGCCGCCGGACGACGCAAGACGCAGTTCTTCGATATCATGGCGAGCCGCGGCATTTACCACGACGGCTGGTTTGCGAGCGCGCGCGGACCGCGTGAAGCATGGGTGGGGGGTATGCCGCCCGGCATCAGGCAGTGGTCCCCGCTGACCGACAAGTGGGAGCTCTACAACCTCGACAAGGACTGGAGCCAGGCGAACGATCTTGCCGCGTCCAATCCGCAAAAGCTCGAGGAGATGAAGCTGCTCTTTCTCGTCGAATCCGCGAAGAACAAGAACCTTCCGGTCGGCGGTGGCCTGTGGTCCACGGCAATCTACCATCCGGAGGACGCGCCCGCGACCTCAATCACCGAATGGACCTTCGACGGTCCGATGACCCGCATGCCGGAATCCGCCGCGCCCAAGCTCGGCAAGGTCGACAGCCTTGTGAGCATGGATGTCGACGTGCCGACGAATGCGAACGGCGTGCTCTACGCGCTTGCCGGTTTTTCCGGAGGCGTGACCTGCTTCGTGAAGGACGGCATCCTGATGTACGAGTTCAACCTCTTCGAGGTTCAGCGCACGAAGATCAAAGCCAAGGACAAACTGGCGGCGGGCAAAACTAAAATCGAGGTCGAATCCAAGCTCGCAGGCCCCATCGGCGGGCCGATGAACGTCACCTTGAGGGTAAATGGCCAGGTGGTGGCGCAGGGCCAGGTGCCGGCGGCCATGTCATTGCATTTCACATCGAACGCGACCTTCGACATCGGCAGCGATCTCGATTCGCCGGTTTCGCTCGACTATTTCGACAAGGCGCCGTTTGCGTTCAACGGCACCATCGGCA
>JBAVEE010000611.1:0-2140 GCA_049587575.1 Bradyrhizobium sp. | reverse complement strand
GGATCGGCTGACTTATCCGATGTTCCGCGTCGGTCCGAAAGGTTCGGGCAGGTTTGCGCGGATCACCTGGGACGACGCGCTGGACGAGATCGCGGGACGCTTCAATGCGGCCGAGCGCGAATTCGGCGCCGAATCGGTGTGGCCCTATTACTATGCCGGCACCATGGGGCTGGTGATGCGCGACGGCATCAACCGTCTCGCCCATGTCAAGAAATATTCCCGCTTCTACTCCACGATCTGTTCGACCATCGCGCGGGTCGGATTTGCCGCCGGCACCGGCAAGGTCGCCGGCGTCGATCCGCGCGAGATGGGCGTCTCCGACCTGGTGGTGATCTGGGGCACCAATCCGGTGAATACCCAGGTCAACGTGATGACGCACGCGATGCGCGCCCGCAAGGAGCGCGGCGCCAGGATCGCGGCGATCGATATCTACAACAACGAAACCATGAAGCAGGCCGACATCAAGATCATCCTGCGGCCGGGCACCGACGGCGCGTTTGCCTGCGGCGTCATGCATGTGCTGTTCCGCGAAGGGTTTGCGGATCGCGACTACCTCGCGCGCTACACCGATTGCCCCGCCGAGCTCGAGGCGCATCTTGCGACCCGGACGCCGGAATGGGCTTCGGCGATTAGCGGCGTGCCGGTCGCCGAGATCGAGGCCTTCGCCCGCGCGGTCGGCGGGACCAAACGCGCGTTCTTCCGGCTCGGCTATGGTTTTACCCGCAGCCGCAATGGCGCCGCGCAGATGCACGCGGCGCTGTGCATTCCGGCCGTGACCGGCGCCTGGCAGTACGAAGGCGGCGGCGCGTTCTTCAACAATCACGCGGTCTGGAAATTCGACGAATCCCTGATCGAGGGCCATGACGCGATCGATCGGGGCACCCGGCAGCTCGACCAGTCCAAGATCGGGCGCATCCTGACCGGCGACGCCGTGGCGCTCAAAAACGGGCCTCCGGTCAAGGCGATGCTGATCCAGAACACCAATCCGATGACGGTGGCGCCGGAGCAGGCGCTGGTGCGCCAGGGCTTTGCGCGGCCGGACCTGTTCGTCGCGGTGCATGAGCAATTCATGACCGAGACCGCGCAGATGGCCGACGTCGTTCTGCCGGCCACGATGTTCATGGAGCATAACGATCTCTATTACGGCGGCGGTCACCAGCACATTTCGGTCGGCGCCAGGCTGATCGAGCCGCCCGGCGAATGCCGCTCCAACCACGAGGTGCTGCGCGGGCTGGCCAGGCGCCTGAAGGCCACGCATCCCGCATTCGAAATGTCGCCGCGCGAATTGATCGACGCCACGCTTCGAAGGAGCGGGCATGGCGGCATCGCGGAGCTGGAGGCCGATCTGTGGCGCGATCTGCAGCCTGACTTTCGCACCTCGCATTATCTCGACGGCTTCGCCCATGCCGACGGAAAATTCCATTTCAAGGCCGACTGGGCCAATGTTCCCGTCGGCAATGCCGGCTTGATGGGGGCCTGGGACCAGATGCCCTCGCTGCCCGATCACTGGACGGCGATCGAGGAGGCGGATGAGGCCCATCCGTTCCGGCTCGCCACCAGCCCGTCGCGCAGCTTCCTCAACACCACCTTCAACGAGACGCCGTCGTCGCAGGCGCGCGAGGGCGCGCCGAGCGTGATGATGCATCCGGACGATGCCGCTTCGCTCGATATCGCCGACGGCGACGCCGTCACGCTCGGCAACATGCGTGGCGAGACCACGCTGACCGCAAGACTGTTCGATGGCGTGCGCCGCGGCGTGCTGATCGCGGAATCGGTGCATCCGAACAGGGCGCATATCGGCGGCCGCGGCATCAACATGCTCACCGGCGCCGAATCCGTGGCGCCGTTCGGCGGCGCCGCATTCCATGACAACAAGGTCTGGGCGAAGAAGGCCGCGGCGGCGGCGATTCCGACACCCTGAGTGTCGGCGCGGCGGGTCCGGCGAAAAGCTGGTTTCCACGCAGGCGTGTCATGCTCTAAAGTCGTCATTGCGACCCAACGGGTCGCGCGAATGCGCGCCCGACGACAGGCTGCGCGACGAAGCAATCCATTCTTTGCGGCGCCATGGATCGCTTCGCTTTCGCTCGCAATGACGACAGGAGCAGATGAGCAGGGCCATGGCAGACAACAACAGCGTCAT
>JBAVEE010000610.1:0-21114 GCA_049587575.1 Bradyrhizobium sp. | reverse complement strand
GAGGTGCTGCGCGGCCTGCTCGAGAATTTCGACGGCTGTGCGCTTAAATCCACCGCGACGCGCCTGGTATTCGCCGACGGCAACCCGCAGGCGCGCATCATGTTCGTCGGCGAGGCGCCCGGACGCGAGGAAGACATCGAAGGACTGCCTTTCGTCGGGCGCTCAGGCAAGCTGCTGGACCGGATGATCGCGGCGATCGGGCTCGACCGCAGCAAGGCCTACATCGCCAACGTCATTCCATGGCGGCCGCCGGGCAACCGCACGCCGACGCCGCAGGAGACGCAGATCTGCCTGCCGTTCATCCAGCGGCAGATCGAACTGGTCAATCCGGACGTGCTGGTGACGCTCGGCAATCCTTCCACCCAAACGTTGCTGTCGACGCGCGAAGGCATCATGAAAACCCGCGGGCGCTGGTTCGACTACGACACCGGCACGCGCGTGATCCGCGCCATCGCCACCTTCCATCCGGCGTATCTGTTGCGATCACCGTCCTACAAGCGGATGGCGTGGCAGGATTTGCGCGCGATCGCGAAAGCGCTGGAGGAAACGAAGTCGTAACAACCGTCATTCCGGGGCGACGCCAAGGAGCCGCTCGATGACAGGCTCCTTCACGGCGGCTTCGGCCGCACGATGGCCCAGCCGATCCGTAGCCGCGGCTGCCGTCCATTGACCAGCCGCTCGAACGCCCGCGGCACTTCGGGCACCAGGCCGGGAAACCGTTGCGCGATCTCGGCCGGCGGCGTGCCGGCCGTGTCGGACGCGCGCCAGACCACGACGCCGCCGGTTTCGTTGAATTTGGCGAAATTCAACCATGGCGTCCGTTCCGGCGTCGCTGCGAGAAACAGGTGGGGACGCGCGGGGCTCAACGTGATCAGCGTCGCAAGCCGGGCGTCGCCGCTCACCGCGCGGAGCCGCTGGTTGGTCCGCCGCTCGAAGCTGTCGCTAAAAAAATGCGCGATCGCGGTCGCGGGTAGCGACGTCGCCACCTCGCCGCTTCCGGTCCAGGGCAGAAGAAGCGTGGTCGCGATGACCGCAACCGCGGGAGCGACGATGGCGGCCGCCCAGACCGAACGCAGGACCCGCTGGCGGCGCAGATGAATCAGATCGCCGGCCGCGACAATCGTTGCCAGCCCCGACATCAAGAGCGCGATGCCTGCCCCGCCGACGACTCGGTCGAGGTCGAACAGGGCGGAAATCAGGCTTCCCGCCAGCGCGGGACCAATGGCGAAGAAATAGACAAAATCGCGCGCCAGCGGATCGACCGGCGGCCGAAAAATGATCGGCGCATCCTCCGGGTTGCGGCGGAACCAGCCGGAATTGAGCGCAATCAATATGACGATGCCGGATATCCCCAGCAGCAGGCCGCCGAGCAATCCGGCCCAGTGCAGCGCCCGCCCGCTCAAATCCGCCATCGCCGGCCAATGCGGCGAGACAAGCGTATCGGCGCGGATCAGCCAGACAATATAAGGCAGCGCCAGCACGATGATCACCAGCAGCGCGAACAGCGGATCGAACGACATCAGCGTGCGCCGTCCGCGCGCGGTCGCGAGCGCAAATCCCGCCACCAACGCCAACAGGCCGATCGCAACAGGGGTCGTCAGCAGCAAAAGTCCGGCCTCGATGGACCATGCGAACCACGCATTGCGCCGGTTCTGGCCGATGAGGCGCCAGGAATGCAACAGCAGCAGCGCCCACAACGGACGCGCCAGCACAAGGGGACCGAACTCGACGCCGGGCGAACTGAACGCCACGACCGTCATGGTCAGGAGCACCGCGAGCACCGCCTGTTGCCCACCGACAACGGCGCGCGCCAGCAGAAACAATGTCCAGAAGGTCGCAATAGAGCAAAGCTGCGCCAGCAGATAGACGCCGAACATGTGATTGCCCGCCGCGCGAAACGCGATATCGCCGAGCCAGAAGGCGAGCGGCGGGCCGAGATCGGTCCCCACCTGATATTCACGGCCATAAGCCAGCACGGTGGCCAGATCGCCGGGAGGGCTGCGATACAACAGCATCGGTATCAGCAGCCACAGCGCCGCCTGGGACAACACCACAAGCCAGACTACCAGCCGCGGGCGGGCGCGGATCAGTTCGATAATCAGGGATGTGAAACGCATGAGGCGGCTGGATCGCTTCTGGTACGAGCTGACCAAAAGCAACGTCCCCATCCCGAGGAGCGACGTCTTCGTCGCATCTCGAATGATGAGGGCCTCATGGGCCGAGACGCGCAAGATGCGCTCCTCTCCATGAGGACCAACGCTTCGTCCTGGTCAATGTAACGGTATTAAAGCGCGTCAGCCGCCGAGGCAACCACGTCAGACCGCAGCCGCGATTTCACCCGAGAACCGCGTCTCCAGCTCAGTGACCGAGGTTGCAACCGCCATCGCCTGATGCCTTTCCCGCGCCGCCGCTACCGGGGCAAACAAGCGGCGGTGATGCACGGTGGGGCCGAGCCGGTTGAGCGCCTCGAGATGCTCGGGCACGCCATAGCCCTTATGGGATTCGAAACCGTAGCCCGGACAATCCTGCGCCAGCGCACACATCAAGCGATCGCGGGTGACTTTGGCGATGATGGACGCCGCCGCGATCGAGACGACCAGCCCGTCGCCGCCGATCACGGCTTCGCAGTCGCAAGCCGTATCGAGCCGGTCCCGGCCGTCGACAAAAACATGCTTCGGCATTTCCGGCAGTGCGTCGACCGCACGTTTGAGCGCCCACAGCGACGCGCGCAGGATGTTGTCGCGATCGATCCGTGCCGGCGAGGCGAAGGTCACCGCAAACGATGCGGTTGCGCAGATTTCCTCGAACAGCTCCTCGCGGCGGTCCGCGGTCAGCCGCTTGGAATCGTCGATGCCTTTGGGAATCCGCCTTGGATCGAGCACAACGGCCGCAGCCACCACCGGACCCGCCAGCGGGCCGCGCCCGGCCTCATCGCAGCCGGCCACCGGCCATATGCCCCGCTTGATCAGCGCGCGCTCGCGGCGAAAGCTCGGCGGCGCAACCGCAATCACGCCCCTTGCGGGCTTGACCCGACCGTCCCCGTCCTTCGATTTGCCCCGAATCATGGCCGGGATGGTGCGCAAGCCGAGCCGGCAACGCAACCGGGAACCGCCGCGTAATTCCCGCTATTCAGAGGTCCCGCATAGCGTCGTCCCGGCGAATGCCGAGCGACCCGGCTTTAAAACAGGCTGAGCTGCTGCCCGCTGCGTTTCGGCCGGACGAAGTGATCGGTCGTCAATTTCGAACGCCGCTTGTTGAGCCCGAGTTTATCGCAGGCGATCTCGAACCTTCGTCCGATCATCCAGGCCATCGGCCCGGTGCCCTTCATTCGCGTTCCCCATTGCGAATCATAGTCGCGCCCGCCGCGCATGTCGCGGATCAGGGTGAAGATGTGGCGATAGCGATCGGGGTAGTTGGCCATCAGCCATTCGCGAAAGAGGTCACGCACCTCCAGCGGCAGCCGCAGCAGCACGTAGCTCGCTTCCTTGACCCCGGCATGGGCCGCGGCGTCGAGAATGCGCTCGATTTCCATATCGTTCAGCGCGGGGATGACCGGCGCGACCATCACCGTGGTCGGAATTCCCGCGTCCGACAATTGCCGCAGCGCCTCGAGCCGCCGCGCCGGCGTCGAGGCCCGCGGCTCCATGGTGCGGGCAAGTCCCGCATCGAGCGTCGTGACCGACAGCGCCACCTTGGCAAGATTTCGTTTCGCCATCCGCGCCAGAATATCGATGTCGCGGACCACCAGCGCCGATTTTGTCACGATGCCCACCGGATGCGAGGCACGATCCAGCACCTCCAGAATGCCGCGCATGATCTTCCGCTCGCGCTCGATCGGCTGATACGGATCGGTGTTGGTGCCGATCGCGATCATGCGCGGTTCGTAATCCTGCGCCGCCAGTTCCTTTTCCAGAAGCTGCGGCGCGTCGGGCTTGGCGAACAGCTTTGATTCGAAATCGAGCCCCGGCGACAGGCCGAGATAGGCATGCGTCGGCCGCGCGAAGCAGTAGACGCAGCCATGCTCGCAGCCCCGGTAGGGGTTGATTGAACGGTCAAAGCCGATATCGGGAGAATCATTGCGGGTGATGACTTTCCGCGCGGTATCGAGCGCGACGGTGGTCTTGAACGGCGGCAGTTCGTCGAGGCTCTGCCAACCGTCGTCGAACGCGACGCGCGCCTCGGTCTCGAACCTGCCGCTGTCATTGCACTGCGCGCCGCGGCCGCGCCGCCGCCCGCGCTCGATCGCCACCGCCAGTTCAGGAAAAGGAGAAAGCGCACCCGCCGGCTCGGAGGGCGCCGTGACCGGCGGGTGCTTGAGGGCATTTGAGGATGCTCGGCTCATGGGTGAGAACATAGCATGTCGAAAGAACAAATCAAGAACAAGATGTCGTGCCTGGGCGGTCAAACCGAGCCGGCCAACCAGCAATCCACAGCTTCGTTGTGGGAATCAACGCTCGGGCGGGTCCGCAGCGGCGAGATAAGCACCTTAAGGGGGCCGACGCCTTCCCTACACATTCCCTCGTTATGCTCGCCTTGAAAATGGATCGATTGGCCGACGATTTCGTTGCTCAGGGCCAACTGGAACGTCAGCATGGAAGCCCAAAGCACCAACGAACGTTCGGTAGACGATCGTGATCTGGATTTGCTCGATCGGTACTGGCGCGCCGCAAATTACCTGTCGGTCGGTCAGATCTACCTGCTCGACAACCCCCTGCTCCACGAACCGCTGCGGCCGGAACACATCAAGCCGCGGCTGTTGGGGCATTGGGGAACCACGCCGGGACTCAATTTTATCTACGCCCATCTCAACCGCGCCATTCGCGCGGCCGATCTGAACGTCATTTACGTTTGCGGACCCGGCCATGGCGGGCCAGGGATGGTAGCCAACACCTACCTCGAAGGCAGCTACAGCGAGATTTATCCGGACATCAGCCGCGACACCGACGGTTTACGCAAATTGTTCCGTCAATTCTCGTTCCCGGGCGGCATTCCCAGCCACGTGGCGCCGGAAACACCGGGATCAATTCACGAAGGCGGCGAACTCGGCTACGCCCTCGTGCACGCCTACGGCGCGGCTTTCGACAATCCCGACCTCATCGTCGCCTGCGTCGTGGGCGACGGCGAAGCCGAGACCGGCCCGCTCGCGGCTTCCTGGCATTCCAACAAATTCCTCAATCCCGCGCACGACGGCGCGGTGCTGCCGATCCTTCATCTCAACGGCTACAAGATCGCCAATCCCACCGTGCTCGGCCGAATGAGCGACGATGAGATCCGCCATCTTTTCATCGGCTACGGCCACGATCCGCTGTTCGTCGAAGGCAGCGAGCCCCGGCTGATGCATCGGCTGATGGCCGACACGCTGCAGACCGCACTGCAGCGCATCCACACTATCCAGCAAGCCGCGCGCGACGGACGCAGGAACAACGACCGCCCGAAATGGCCAGTGATCGTGCTGCGCAGCCCCAAGGGCTGGACCTGCCCGAAGGAAGTGGATGGCCTGAAGGTTGAAGGCTTCTGGCGCGCGCACCAGGTGCCGATCGCCAACCCTCGCGGCAATGCCGGACATCTTGAGTTGCTCGAGCAGTGGATGCGCGGTTATCAGCCCGACACACTGTTCGACAAAGACGGCCGGTTGCTCGCCGAACTGCAGGCCCTGGCACCCGATGGCGCGCGGCGAATGGGCGCCAATCCGCACGCGAACGGCGGACTACTGAAACGCGAACTCAAACTGCCGGACTTTCGCGACTACGCCGTCGATGTCCCTTGCCCCGGCGGCAGCGACGCCGAGGCGACGCGCCTGATGGGACAATTCCTCCGCGACGTCATGCGGATGAACGACAAGACGCGTAATTTCCGGTTGATGGGACCGGACGAGACCGCCTCAAACCGGCTCGATGCCGTGTTCGAGGCCACCGAACGGGTGTGGATGGAGCGGATCGAACCCTACGACGTTCATTTGGCGCAGGATGGCCGGGTGATGGAGGTCTTGAGCGAACACCTCTGCCAGGGCTGGCTCGAAGGATATCTGCTCACCGGGCGGCACGGCTTCTTCTCGTGCTACGAAGCCTTCATCCACATCGTGGATTCCATGTTCAACCAGCACGCCAAATGGCTGAAGGTTTCACGCGACCTGCCCTGGCGACGTCCGATCGCCTCGCTCAATTATCTTTTGACCTCCCATGTCTGGCGGCAGGACCATAACGGCTTCAGCCATCAGGATCCCGGCTTCGTCGATCTTGTCGCCAACAAGAAGGCCGACATCGTCCGGGTGTATTTTGCACCGGACGCCAACACGCTGCTGTGGATCGCGGACCATTGTTTACGGACCTATGACCGCATCAACGTCATCGTCGCCGGCAAACAGCCCGCGCCGCAATGGCTGACGATGCAGCAAGCGGCGACGCATTGCGATGCCGGCATTGGAATCTGGCCATGGGCCGGGACCGAGACCGAAGGCCTCGCGCCGGATGTGGTGATGGCCTGCGCCGGCGACGTTCCGACGCTGGAGACGCTGGCCGCGGTGGACTTGCTGCGCAAATCCCTGCCCGATCTTCGGATCCGGGTTGTCAATGTGGTCGACCTGATGACGCTGCAGCCGAACAGCCAGCATCCGCACGGGATCAGCGATCGCGATTTTGACGGAATGTTTACACGCGACCGGCCGGTGATCTTTGCTTATCATGGCTATCCCAATTTGATCCATCGCCTGACGTATAACCGCACCAACCATGCCGGGATGCATGTGCACGGCTTCGCGGAAGAAGGCACCACGACGACGCCGTTCGATATGACCGTCCTGAACAAACTCGACCGGTTTCATCTGGCGATCGAGGTGATCGAGCGCGTTCCTGAACTGAGCATCGCCACAGCCCACATCAAACAACAATTCCGCGACGTACTGATCGAGCATTCGCGGTATGTGCGGGAGCACGGCGAAGACATGCCGGAAATTCGCAATTGGATGTGGCCCTATGGCCGGGACGCAGGCGCGGCCGTCTAGCGCCGGCACCGGCGCCGCCGACAATCTCACCATTTCCGCCAGCGTGCAGGCGATAATCGGGCGCCATTGCACGGCGTAACGATCGCGACAGACGCCGACTGACGTCCGAACCGCCGAGGCGATGCGGAAATATGACGGTTTCGTGAATGATCTGGCGCAATGAAACTGTCGCCAATGCGGGGCATATGCGTATCACCCTCATTGGCTGGCAGATCATGAAATCACGAATTATCGAGCAGCTCGGACAGGCAGACATCCTCCTGCCATCGCTGGTCGCGGAAGGACTCGCCGCCAACGACCGGATCAAGGTTCGCATGAGCGCGCTGCAGGCCGCCGTCCACCATGCCCGGGAGCCCGATCACGCCGTCGCCGATTTGCACGTCGAATGCCGCGCCGCGGGCGTAGCGCCCGCCGCGCTCGCAACCCTGATCGGCGGCGCCCATCTCGCCGGCAACGGACGAATAATCGCGCCCAATCTCGCCAGGCTGATGAAGGAGATCAACGACGACGCCGCGACGATGATCCGTGCGGTGAGCGCCGGCAAATCGGCCGAAGGCGAAGCCATGACAGCGCGGCTCACCGCGATCCGCGACGCCGGTTTGCTCGAGGCCGCCAACGAAATCGAAATCGCGCATGTCGCGAGGTTGACCGGCGTGACGGAGAATGGCGCCGATAGCCTGCACCGGCTGGTGATGGACCTGCACAAGGCACTCAACCGGCTGGCGGTAGAGTGCTCCGAGGAAATCGTGAGCGGCGCCCATGTGTTCGGTTTGCACCCCGAAGACCGGGCGGCGGTGGAAAGTTTCATGCAGGGACTCAACGAGACCCGCGCCCTGAAATTCAACCATCCTGGTCTCGATACCATGGCGACCCGGTCGAACGGCCGGCTCTTGATTCAGAACGATATCGGAACCACCGACGCGCATGTGGTGGTCATCGCGGTCAGGAAAAATTCCGTCACCGTGACCTATACCGACGTGCACCGGGCGCGCGCCAAATTTTTCATCGCCCTGTTCGACAAGTTTCAGGCGAAATGGAGCGGGCTCGATCGTCAGATGGCGGCCGGTCTCGGCGAGGACAACGCCTTCTTTCTCGTCACCGCAGAGTTTCAGGCCGATAACGCCGCGGGTCGCAACGCCTTCCTGGCCGCGCTCGGCGCGGCGCTGGTATTTCTGATCGACTGGAACAAGGCGCGCAAGCTGTTGCGCAGCTGGGTCGCCAAGGAGGATGCGGCACGTATTCTCGACTGGGCCGCCCGGCAGCGCCTCGGCCACCGCGCCTTCCTTGAGCTCGGCGGCAATGAATTGATCGGCGCCGCGGTACGCAGCGCCGCGCCGACCCGGATCGGGTTCGGCGAGCGGCTGGATCGGGCGCTCGGGCGCAACGCCGCGGTCGACTTCCTCAAGACCGCGATGCGGGTTTCGACCGAGGCCCTGAGCGCCGGACGTTCGGTCAGGCTGGTCCGCGACCAGATCGAGGCTGACCTGGTCAGGCGGCTGGAACGCGTCGACGGCGCGCTGCTCGCGATCGTGCTGCGCCAGGTCGGGTTGGCGCACGACATCACCGCCGCGATTGCCCACCATATTGCCGCGCTGCGGGCAGGCCGCCCGGACGACGGCAAACGCCTCGCGGCAAGAGCCGGCCTGATCGAGCGCAAGGCGGATCGCATTGCCTTCGAAGCCCGCATGGAAGCCTCCCGTCTCAACGCCGGACCGATCATCGAACAGCTGGTGGATCGCGTCGAGGAATCCGTCGACGAACTGGAGCAGGCCGCTTTCATCGCTTCGCTGGCGCCGGCCGGTATTGATTCCGCACTGCTTTCGACGCTTGCCGAGTTGTGCGCAGTCGCCACGACCGCGACTGAAGCCGCGGCCTCGGGGCTTGCCGCCGCGATTGAAGTTCCGGAGGGGCGCCGCGCCGATTCGGAAGACGCGCTCAACGCCGTCGTCCGCCTCATCGATGCCGAACACGCCGCGGACGCGCGGGAGCGCGATGTCACCGCACGGGTGTTTGCCGGAGGCCTCGACGTGGCGACGTCGCTCGCCGTGATCGAGCTTGCCCGCGCCATCGAGCGCGCCACCGACCGCTTGGCCGGTTTCGGACATCTGTTGCGGCGGCACATCATGACCGATCTGTCGGCCTGAAGCATGATCCGGAAAAAGGGATTTTAGCCATGCATATTGTGCGTATCGGCGGCGTATCGACCGAACCGCATTCGGCCGACGCCATAGGCGCCAAAGCCGCCAACCTGGCGCGGATGGCGGCGCTCGGTTTGCCGGTACCGCCGGCCTTCGTGCTCCCGGTCAAGCTTTGCGCTGCGATCATCAGCAAGGATGCGCATGCCGAACGCGACCTGCAGGAAGGATTGAAGGAGGGCATCGAGTTCCTGGAACGCGCGACCGGAAAGCGCTTCGGCGACCATCGGCAGCCGCTGTTGGTATCGGTGCGGTCGGGAGCCGCACGGTCGATGCCGGGCATGCTGGACACGGTACTCAACGTCGGTTGCACCTCGACTGCGGTGCAGGGTCTGATCCGCAGCAGCGGCCGGCCGCGGCTGGCGTGGGATTGCCGGCGTCGCTTTCTCGAGAGCTACGCCGAAACCGTACTGGGGCTCGACCCCGTGCTGTTCTCCTCCCACCTTGCCGAGTTGACTTTGGCGGAAGGCGTCGCCAGCGACCGCGAGCTGGACAGCGAGGCACTCGAACGTCTCGCCGCGGACGAACGGGCCTTGATCGAAGAATGCTGTGACGACGGCCGGCTTGAGGACGCGAGCGCGCAGCTCGAAAGCGCGGCGCGAGCGGTGTATCGCTCATGGATGAGCGAGCGGGCGCAGTCCTACCGCCATCTCCAGCAGCTCGATCACCTCGAGGGCACCGCGGTGACGGTCCAGGCCATGGTGTTCGGCAATGGCGGGCTTTCATCCGGAGCCGGGGTCGCGTTTTCGCGGGATCCCTCCACCGGGCTGCGACAACCGATGATCGACCTTGTGCTCGACGCCCAGGGGGAAGATGTCGTTTCGGGCCGCCGGACGCCCGACACGGAAGAGACCATCGCCCGCTCGCTGCCGGACCTCGCGGCCGAACTCGGCAGTATCCTGAGCCGGCTCGAACAGGAATTTGGCGACGTTCAGGATGTCGAATTCACCATCGAGGACGGCAAATTGTGGATGCTCCAGACCCGCTCCGCGAAACGGACGCCGCGCGCGGCGCTGCGCATCGCCATCGACCTCGTGCACGAAAAGCTGATCACGCGGGAGGAAGCGCTGGATCGGATCGCCGGAATCGATCTTGCCGCTCTGGTTCAGGTTTCCCTGGTTTCGGCCGACACGCCGCTGCTAACGGGAATCGGCGCGTCAGGAGGCATTGCGGCCGGCCGCGCCGCGTTCTCATCCGAAAGCGCCCGGCGGCTTTCCGCCGCTGGCGACCCGGTGATCCTGATGCGGCCCGATACCAGCACGGCCGACGTCGAAGGCTTTGCGCTGGCCGCTGGCATCGTGACGGCGGTGGGTGCGCGCACCGCCCATGCCGCACTGGTCGCGCGCCAGATGGGGAAGCCCTGCATCGTCGGATGCCGCGGCATGGCGATCGACGTCGCCGCCGACCGGGCGCAATTGGCCGGTACAATGATCTCGGGAAGCGATTGGGTCACCATCGACGGCGACAACGGCAACATCTATCTCGGACAGCGCGAAACGACAGTGACCCGGCCCGAGGCGGAACTCGCCGAAATCGCGACGTGGCGGAGTGAGACCCGCGACCACGATCATGAGCCGCGTAAGACGAAATCATCTCCAGGCCGGCGGGCTCGGCAGGGATCGAGCCGCGGATAGCGGTATCTTCCGTGTCGTCGTTGATCCAGAGCCCCGCCGCGAAGCGCCCGCCGGCGCATCCGGCTGCCGCAAAAAGCTGCAACCGGCGGGCTGATTTGGATGTGACAAGGTGATAACAGTGCGGCGCTTTCTTCATATATGAGGCGTCCGAGAGCCATCCATGCTGAGCGTGATCATCCCCACCGAAGGCGCCGAGCAGCCCGCGGTCGCCACGCTTGCAGCGCTGGTGCCGGGCGCTGCCGCCGGCGTGGTGCGGGAAGTTCTGCTGGTCGACCGGGCCGGCACCGGCGTGATCGAGCGGGTCGCCGATGTCGCCGGCTGCCGCTTTCTGGCGTTTAAGGGATCGCACGCGGCGGCGCTGGCGGCGGGCGCGCGCCAGGCCAGCTCGCCCTGGCTGATGTTCCTGCATGCCGGAGCGGTGCTGGACTCCGGCTGGATCGACGAGACCACGCAGTTCATCCAGCGCGTCTCCGACAGCGGCCGTCCCCGCGCCGGCATCTTCCGCTACGCCCGTTCGCCCTATGCCGAAACCGGATTTGGCGATGGCTTGAAATTCATCGCGCGGATGATCGCGGGACCCTGGGCCGACCAGGGCCTGCTGATCGCGCGCGACCATTACGAACGCCTCGGCGGCTATGCGCCGGACGCCCGCCGCTCCGAAGCCAGGCTGCTGCGGCGACTCGGCCGATCCTCGCGCACCTTGTTGCGCAGCCGGATCATCGTGGCGTGAGGCTCCGCGATATACTTGCCAAAGTCAAATAATTATCTGACAGTGGCAAGTATCGAGGTGCGCCATGCTCCCGGATTCCGACGACCAGATATCTGCGGTACGCGCTTTCAACCGCTTCTATACCAGCAAGCTCGGCTTTCTGGACCAGCAGCTCCTGAAAAGTCCGTTCTCGCTGAGCGAGGCGCGGGTGTTGTACGAGCTCGCCACCTGCGAAGGCGCTTCCGCGAAGCTAATCGGAATCGAACTGGGCCTTGATCCCGGCTACCTCAGCCGGATCGTCCAGAAATTCGACGAGGACGGGCTGATCGCCCGCAAGCCGTTACCCGCCGATCGCCGGCAACACCGGATCAGCCTGACCGCGAAGGGCCGTCAGGCGTTCGCGAAACTCGATCGCAGCTCGCACGACGCTGTCGCAGCCATGCTGGCCACGCTGTCCGACGGCGACCGCAAGCGCCTGATCGGGGCGATGGCCGCGATCGAGCGGCTGCTCGCATCCTCCGGCGTCCCGCCGGCGGTCGCCACCTTGCGCGAACCACGCCCGGGCGACATGGGCTGGGTGGTGCAGAGCCATGGCGCGCTCTATGCCGCCGAATACGGCTTCGACGCCTCATTCGAGGCTTTGGTCGCGGAGATCGCCGCAAAATTCCTCGGCTCGTTCGATGCCTCGCGGGAACGCTGCTGGATCGCCGAACTCGACGGCGCCCCCGTCGGATCGGTTTTTCTCGTGCGGCACAGCGACGACGTCGCCAAATTGCGATTGCTGCTGGTTGGTCCCGCCGGCCGCGGACAGGGACTGGGACGGCGCCTGGTCGCCGAATGCATCGCGTTTGCGCGCCAATGCGGCTATCGCAGGATCACGCTGTGGACCCAAAGCATCCTGGTCGCCGCCCGCAAGATCTATCAGGACGCCGGATTCGTGCTGACGGCCAGCGAGCCGCACCGCAGCTTCGGCCAAAACCTGATCGGCGAAACCTGGGAGCGCGAACTGTGACTCTTCCTGCGTCATTCCGGCACCCGCAGGCGCCAACCGGGCAACGGCGTATCAGGCCGACGCCCCCTTCGCCTTCGGCCGCCGCAGATGCTCGTCGAGCCGCGGCATGATCTCGACAAAATTGCAGGGCCGCGTGCGGTAGTCGAGCTGGGCGGCGAGAATGCCGTCCCAGCCGTCCCGGCAGGCGCCCGGCGATCCCGGCAGGCAGAAGATGAAGGTAGCGCCCGCGACCCCCGCGGTGGCGCGGCTCTGGATCGTCGAGGTGCCGATCTTGGCGTGGCTCAGCATGTGAAACGCGATCGAGAAGCCGTCCATCCGCTTTTCGAACAGCGGCTCGATCGCCTCCGGCGTCACGTCGCGGCCGGTGAAGCCGGTGCCCCCGGTGGTGATGATCACGTCAATGCCGGGATCGGCGATCCACCGCCTGATGATGATGCGGATCGCGTCGACATCGTCGACGATGATCTCGCGCGCAGCGAGCGCGTGGCCGGCAGCAACGATCCGCTCCGCCAGCGTGGTTCCGGATTTGTCATCCGCAAGCGACCGCGTGTCGGAAATGGTCAGCACCGCGATGTTGAGCGGCACGAATTGTTTTAAATCATCGATCGAGGTCATGGCGAAACTCTCATCCGTGATTCCCGGACAGGCCGCGAAGCGGGCTGATCCGGAATCTCGTCAATTCGGCGGGAGATTTCGGGTTCGCGCGTCGCGCGCCCCGGAATGACTCCGATCAATTACAGCGCCCCCGCCGCGAAGGTATTGCAGGCCTGCAGCGTACCCTGCTGATAGCCGGTCATGAACCAATGCTTTCTTTGCGCGGCGGAACCATGGGTAAAGGAATCCGGCACCACCCGCCCCGTGGTTTGCCGCTGCAGCGTATCGTCGCCGATCGCGGACGCGGTCCGCAACGCGCCATCGATATCGCCCGCCTCGATGAAGCCCGGACGCTTCTTCTCCTCGCGATTGACCCAGACGCCTGACAGGCAATCGGCCTGCAGCTCCACCCTGACCTGCAAGGCGTTGGCGGCGGCCTTGTTGCCGTCGGCTCGCAATTGCTGCTGCTGCGCCGTCACCTTCGGCAGGATGCCGAGCAGGTTCTGGATGTGATGCCCGGCTTCGTGGGCGATGATATAGGCGGCGGTGAACTTGCAGGCACTTCCCTGACAGCCGTGAAACCTGGTTTCGACCTCGCGGAAAAATCCGGTGTCGAGAAAAATCTGCTTGTCCGGCGGACAGTAGAACGGCCCCATCGCCGCCTGCGCCATGCCGCAGCGGCCGCCATTGGTGACGTTGCGAAACAGCACGATGCGCGGACCCGAATAGGATTGTCCCGACGCCTTGAAGATTTCGCTCCAGCGATCGTCGATCTCGCCGAGGATGCCGGAGATCATGCTGCCCATCTCGTCGGTGGGCACGCCCTTCTTGCCCGCGGACCGCCGATCGGTCTGATGGCTGGGTGCCTGACCGCCGGTGAGGATTTCCGCGCCGCCGATCAGGACGCGCGGATCGATGCCGAAGGCGTAGCCGAGGATGCCGAGCACGATGATGGTGCCGATACCGAGCCCGCCACCACCCATCGGAAGGCCGAAGCCACCGCCGCCCATTCCGCCGCCGCTGTCGTCGCGACGATCGTCGATGTCGTCGCTGCGGCGAAAGTCATCGTAACGCATGGCCGGTTTTCCTCATTGCAACTTGCGGCCGCGGCATCGCCGCCATCAACGCAGCGAGAACGCGGAATTTTCATTCCGTTAATCAATAACCCGCCCGGCAAAAATTGCCTAGCGTGAAAGAATTACCCGGTTAAGTCGATTTTTACTTTGCCGCGTCAATGTATCGCCAGTCGGTTGTTTAGTCCCGCGTCGCCGACAGCGTCGCCTGAGTCAGAGTAATTGAGTCATGGTTGTGTCGCGTCGCGGGGCGTCTGCAAGGGCGCCCCGCACTAAATTTGAGTCTGATCCGAGTACCCGCATCATCGTCGGCGATTGCGTCGCGGAGATGTCGAAATTGCCGGCCGGTTCGGTCGATCTGGTATTCGCAGATCCGCCGTACAACCTGCAGCTCAAGGGCGATCTCAAGCGCCCCGACGAATCCCACGTCGACGCCGTCAACAACGACTGGGACAAGTTTTCATCGTTCGCCGCGTACGACGATTTCACCCGCGCCTGGCTGCTGGCCTGCCGCCGCGCCATGAAGCCGTCGGCGACATTGTGGGTGATCGGTTCCTACCACAATATTTTCCGCGTCGGATCGATCATGCAGGACCTCGGCTTCTGGGTTCTCAATGACATCGTCTGGCGCAAGACCAACCCGATGCCGAATTTTCGCGGCCGCCGCTTCACCAACGCCCACGAGACCATGATCTGGGCCGCGCGCGACGAGAAAGCCAAGGGCTATACTTTCAACTACGAAGCGCTGAAGGCCGCCAACGAGGACGTGCAGGCGCGCTCGGACTGGCTGATCCCGCTGTGCACCGGCGAGGAACGGCTCAAGGGCGCGGATGGCAAGAAGGTTCATCCGACCCAGAAGCCGGAGGGGCTGCTCGCGCGCGTGCTGCTGTCGTCGTCAAGGCCCGGCGATCTCGTGATCGATCCGTTCAACGGCACCGGCACCACCGGCGCCGTGGCCAAGCGCCTCGGCCGCCGCTACATCGGTTTCGAACGCGACCGGACCTATGCGGCCGCGGCGCAGGCGCGCATCGCGGCCATCGAGCCGCTGCCGGAAGCCACACTGGCGCCGTTCATGACCGCGCGCGACGCGCCGCGGGTGGCGTTCTCGGAACTGATCGAGCGCGGCATGATTTCGCCCGGCACCCGGCTGGTCGATTCGAAGAAGCGGCACGGCGCGCTGGTCCGCGCCGACGGCGCCATCATGCTCGGCGACAAGGTCGGCTCGATCCACCGCATCGGCGCGGTGGCGCAGGGCGCCGGCGCGTGCAACGGCTGGACCTTCTGGCACGTCGAGACCAAGAAAGGCCTCAGGCTGATCGACGAGCTGCGCGCCGAAATCCGCTCCGGGATGGCGGCGGGCTAGTTTTTCTCCCGAAACTCAGGCTACAGATCGGCAAATCGGCGGGTCGCGCAAACGCGGTGCGACGGCCAGCGGCGACGCACTGGCGTTCCTGAAATCCGGAGCGTATATTTTCGCGACACTTTTATTTCCAAGGCACCTGACGGTACGCGGATGTCCATTTTCGCCGGCAGATTGGGTCTGGCATTCGTATTGGCGGCGCTTTGTCTGGGCGGCCGAACGGCCCATGCCCAAACCGCCCCGGTGACCTATTGGATGCCAAACTGGCCGATCGGCTTTGGCGGCGATCTGACCGGCGGCCAGAGTTCGAACACTTACGGCAACTTTCCGAGCTTTGACGGCCGTGACGTCCGAGGCGACCGCTTTTCCTACATGCGCTACAATTTTGCGAACGGCTGGTTTGTCGGCAGCGAAGCCGGCGGCCTGGGGTTGAGCATGAACGGCATCAACCAGTACGGAGCGTTCGGCAATCTCGGCTCGCTTTATTCCCAGGGCGTGCAGTTCGGCTACGACTTCCAGACCTCGGGCGGGTTACCCCTCAAGGTCTATGCCGGTTTCGACACCTTGAAATACGATACCGGCGGCGGTGGCGCTTTTGCCTCCTTCGACAGCACGTCCGGCACACTGCCCGGCTACGGCGCCCATGCGGGCATCGAAATCCAGCCGACGTCGAATCTCAGCCTGTCGCTCGGGGTCGGCTACACCCAACAGCCCGGGCGCATCGACGGCATCAATTCGCCCTTGCTGCCCGGCGCTTCTCCGTTTGCCTTCAGCGGCCGCCGTTAACGCGCGCTTTCGTCCCGGCCGATCGCTCCTGCAGTTCGCCGTGAAGGCGGAATCGAGATCGCGGATTCCGCGTCGGCCCTGTCCGGCCGCACAGGCCCGCGCCAAAAATCCCGTTCCAGGCAAGGAACAATCATTTCCCCTGCTCATTGATGCGGCACAGAAATTTTTTGTGCCGCAAGGCTGGGAGAGCACTCATGATCGATACCGTTGTCATTCAGCCGGAGGCCACCGGCGAGCCTACCATTGCCGGCGTTTCATGGCCGGCGGTTACGGCCGGCGCGATCGTTGCCTGCGCGCTGACATTGGTGTTGCTGGCATTCGGCGTGGGACTGGGGCTATCGCTTGTTTCGCCGTGGGCCGGCGCCGGCGTTTCGGCCACCACGTTCAAGATCGGCACCGGCCTCTATCTGATCGTCATCGCCATGCTCTCGTCGTCGATCGGCGGCTATCTCGCGGGCCGGCTGCGGACGCGATGGATCGGCGTGCACAGCGATGAAGTGTATTTCCGGGACACCGCGCATGGATTTGTCGCCTGGGCGCTGGCCTCGGTGCTGGGCGCCGTATTGCTGGCCTCGCCCGCCGGCAGCCTGATCGGCGGCAGTGCGTCCGGCATAACGCAAGGCGCGGCGATGGCCAGCCGCAGCGGCCCGATGGATGGTTACGTCGATAGGCTGCTTCGCTCCGACACCCCGGCCTCGCAGGCGGCCGGCAACGGCAACGAGACCCGCGGCGAATTGCTTCGGCTGTTTACGTCGAGCTTAAGCACCGGCGGCGAACTGAAGCCCGCCGACCGCGACTACGTCGCAAAGGTCGTCGCCGCGCGCACCGGCCTGAGCCAGGCCGATGCGGAAAAACGCGTCAATGAGGTGGTCACCCAGGCCAAGGCTGATCTCGACGCCACCCGCATGGCCACCGCGCAGCTGGCGTTCTGGCTGACCGCGTCAATGCTGGTCGGCGCCTTCTGCGCCAGCCTCGCCGCCACCGAAGGGGGCGGACTTCGCGATGGAACCTGGGGATCGAAAGCCCGCCGTCGGGAATTGTCATTTCAATAGTCGCAGCTGAAAGGAACGTGACATGCCCATTCTACTCTGGCTCATCGGAATTCCGATTCCCCTCATTATCCTGGTGATGCTGCTGCGCTGAGCATCGCGATGAAAATCCCCCGCCCTCGAGCGGGGGATTTTTTCAGCGTCATGCGCTTGACGTCTTCAATCCAAGGAACCCATCAAGACCTCAGCCCTTGTCATTGGCTGGCCCCGCCGGGGCAATATTCAAATTCACGGAGTGACCAATGGCCAAGAAGCCGAAGATGCTGAGCGATATGTTTCACGACACCCTGAAAGATATCTACTTTGCGGAACATAAAATCCTCAAGACCTTGCCAAAGATGGCCAAGGCCGCCCAGTCGAAGGATCTGAAAGCGGCCTTCGTCAAGCACGAGAAGGAGACCCGTGGTCAGGTCAAACGTCTCCAGGACGTATTCAAGATACTCGGAAAGCCCGCCCGAGCCAAAACATGCGACGCCATCATGGGAATCACCAAGGAAGGCGCCGAGATCATGACCGACTACAAGGGCATGCCAGCCCTCGATGCCGGTCTTCTCGCAGCAGCCCAGGCCGTCGAGCATTATGAAATGTCCCGCTACGGTACCCTGCGCACCTGGGCGGAGGAACTCGGCATGCCGGACGCGGCAAGGCTTTTGGACGCCACGCTGAAGGAAGAGAAGGCAACGGATGCCGCTCTGACCAATTTGGCTAAATCGGTCGTCAACGCCGAGGCCGAATAGGACGTCTGAAGAGAAGGAGCCGGGACGGCGTCCCGGCCCCTTCTCAGCCCTGCGTCAGGACGCAGATGCCGTCGATGACGCCGCGACGTCATGGCTTCGGATCAGCGCTCGACCCTGGCCATGATGGCGAAGCCTGAGCACTGCAGGAAACCCGCGACGCTGGCCACGCCTTGACCGATCGGTCGGCGGTTCGGAAGCATCCCTTGGGCGCCTGCTATCAATCGCATCCGACAAACGATGAATTGCTCTTCTATCATCGCTGCGTTTGCGGCATGGTCGCCGCGTCCCGTTTTCCTGCCAACAAGAAGCAAGGGTGATTTCAATGCTCAAATTCTACTTCAACGGCGCGCCGAATCCCGCCAAGGTCGCGCTGTTTCTGGAAGAGTCCGGTCTTCCTTACGAGCTGGTGCCGGTCGATACCCGCAAGGGCGACCAGTTCAAGCCGGAATTCCTCAAAGTAAATCCGAACGGCAAGGTGCCCGCGATCGACGATGACGGGGTGCTGGTTTTCGACTCCAACGCGATCCTGCTTTATCTCGCCGAGAAGACCGGCAAATTCCTGCCCGCCGCAACGGCCGGCAATCGCGCGCAATTGCTGTCCTGGCTGATGTTCATCGCCACCGGCCTCGGCCCGTATTCGGGACAGGCGGTGCATTTCAAGCACTATGCGCCGAAAGATCCTGGGAAGGGCATCGAATATGCCCACGACCGCTACCAGTTCGAGGCACATCGCCACTACAAGATCCTCGACGATCACCTCGCCGGCAGCCGCTACATGGTCGGGGATACCTATACCATCGCGGATATGGCGTTCTGGGGCTGGGCGCGGATGGCGCCGTACGTGCTCGGCGACGATGTCTTCACAAAATATCCCAACGTGAAACGCCTGCTCGACGAGGTCTCGACAAGGCCGGCCGCCGTACGCGCGGTCGCGCTGAAGGACAAGTTCGTCTTCAAGACGGAAATGGACGACGAGGCGCGCAGCATCATGTTCGGCCATCTCAGGACCAGGGCGGCCTGACGCCAACGAACAACCACCGTCATTCCGGGACACGCCGCTTGGCGTGGACCCGGAATTTTGCCGTCCCGCGACCGGAACGCCAGGCGGGCGCGGCGCGGGAGTGCCTTTGTCCGCCCCGCAACGTCTCTTCGCAGTTGCCCCCTTGTCCCCTCTCGTGCCATGACGCCCTGGTATAGGGGGCATCATGACCGTTCTTATTGCCGGCGGCGGCATCGGCGGACTGACGCTGGCGCTCAGCCTGCATCAGATCGGCGTTCCCGCCAAAATATTCGAGAGCGTGACCGAGCTGAAGCCGCTCGGCGTCGGCATCAACGTGCTGCCGCACGCCGTGCGCGAGTTGATCGAACTCGGCCTGCTCGACCGGCTCGACGCATCAGGCGTTCGCACCAGGGAACTTGCGTATTTTTCCAAGCACGGCAAGCCGATCTGGAGCGAGCCGCGCGGGATCGAAGCCGGTTACAAATGGCCGCAATTCTCGATCCATCGCGGCGCGCTGCAGCAGATCCTGCTCGATGCCGCGACCGAACGGCTGGGCCGCGAAAACATTCTCACCAGCCATCACCTGCGTGACTGGACCGAGACACCGGATGGCGTTCGCGCCGATTTCATCGACAAGGCGACCGGAAAACCGGCGGGCAGCCATGACGGCGCGGTTCTGATTGCCGCCGACGGGATTCACTCCGCGATCCGCGAAAAACTCTATCCGCAGGAAGGCCCGCCGATCTGGAACGGGCGCATCCTCTGGCGCGGCATCACCGCCTCGGATGCGTTTCTCTCCGGCCGCACCATGATCATGGCCGGCCACGAAACCCTGAAATTCGTCTGCTATCCGATTTCAAAAGAGCCCGACGCCAACGGCAAATATCAGATCAACTGGGTCGCCGAGCGCCACATGCCGCCGACCTACCAATGGCGCCGGGAGGATTATAACCGCGCCGCAAGGCTCGAGGAATTTCTGCCGTGGTTTGCGGACTGGAAATTCGACTGGCTCGATGTGCCCGGCCTGATCCGCAACTGCGCCCACGCTTACGAATATCCGCTGGTCGACCGCGATCCGGTTCCGCAATGGACCTTCGGCCGCGTCACGCTGATGGGCGACGCCGCCCATCCGATGTACCCGATCGGCTCCAACGGCGCGTCGCAGGCGATCCTCGACGCCCGCGTTCTCACCCGCGAGATCCTTGCGCACGGTCCGACCGGCGCGGCGCTAAAGGCCTATGAGGCGGAGCGCCGTCCCGCCACCACCGACCTCGTCATGCTCAACCGTCGCAACGGGCCGGAACAGGTGATGCAGATGGTCGAGGAACGCGCGCCGAACGGATTCAACGTCGTCACCGACGTGCTGTCGCTCCAGGAACTGGAAAACATCGCCGCCAATTACAAGCGCGTCGCCGGCTTCCAGGTCGAAGGCCTCAACGCCAAGCCGCCGATCGTGACAATGCCCGCGCCGGGCGCGCTTTCGAACGCGGGGTAGCTCCAGGTCGCGGACTCCTGCGAATTGGAGTACCCTGGCCACTTATCGCAAGAGGCTAAAATCGTCTCGTCGCATATCTTTCGCAAACATGCGGAGAATGCCGCTCCTAAGATAGTCCCGGCATCGAACTTGGCAGATGCAAGACTCTCAATGATTTCACGCAGCTGCGAAACCGTGCTTCCCGATCTCCGTAACTTCCTCGCGGTCCGCCAACCTCGTTCGCTATCTCACTCAAGGGCCGGCCCCTCTAAGCACACGCCCTAAAATAAATTTTAGGCTCAGCGGCCCGAGGCAATCAGCAGGTTGCCCTGAGCAGACGGAAGCGCCTACTTTAGGTTCCGCACTGCTTATACCAAATCTCAGAAATTAAGACTCGTTGACGATTCCCAAATCAGTTTTGCTCTGATTCATTGGTGGCGAACGATGGAGGTTCGTCATGTCCATTCCAGTATCGTTGCGCGGGGACTTCA
>JBAVEE010000609.1:0-8080 GCA_049587575.1 Bradyrhizobium sp. | reverse complement strand
GACATGACGAACCTCCATCGTTCGCCACCAATGAATCAGAGCAAAACTGATTTGGGAATCGTCAACGAGTCACAATTGCGGAGATTTGGTATAACGCGTGTGCTTTCTACCACTGCGCACGCGGCTGCGGACGCGCCGAGCGTCCGGCATTCCCTGCGCCCTCATCTTTGGAGGGCCAACGATTTCATGCGAACTCGGCCGAAATGCGCCGCGGGAACGCGGATTTGTGTCATGGCGTCATTCCCGGGCGAAGCGAAGCATCGAGCCACGATGGGCTACAGCGCATCGAGATTCCGGTCTGGTGCAAGCGCACCATCCCGGAATGACCAGGGATGGATGGCTTCGCTGCGCGCGCACTGATGGCTGACGATGGATTCGGAGACGAGCGCCTGCCGGTCCGAGCGCTAGAATCCGAAGAATTTTTCCCGCAAGGCGTCTTCGTATTTGGCCTTCGCGTCCTTCACCTTGCTGCGCATGTCGTCCTCTTCGAAATGCGCCGCCTCCCACGCGTCGACGTCGGCCACGTCATGATTCACCGAAGCCAGGGCCTCCTCCTTGCGAATGGCGGATATCCAGGCTTCCACCGCGTCCTTGTAGGCGGCCTGCAGCTCGTCGAGTTCCGGATGCTCACCGCTCATGTCAAACCCCGACTGGTGTATTCGCCAGTTCCGGCGTTTATAGAGAGCCCGAATGAACAGACGACGACATCGCGTCCTGCAATTTCTTGGCCTCAACTTTGGCACGCGGAATTCATGGTGAACAATACTGAGGATCACAGGGAATCCCGGTTTTCCCGGCTCCGCGAGATTCCGTCGGCTGTCTGGGCGCTCGGCTTCGTTTCGCTGCTGATGGATACCTCCTCCGAGATCATTCACGCCTTGTTGCCGGTCTATCTTGTCAACGTGCTCGGCGTATCGATGGTGACGGTCGGCTTTATCGAAGGCATCGCCGAAGCCACGGCTTCGATCGCCAAGGTATTTTCCGGCGCGATCTCGGACTGGCTGGGCAAGCGCAAATTATTGGCCGTCATCGGGTACGGCTTGGCGGCAGTGACAAAGCCGGTCTTTCCGCTCGCCTCCTCGGTCGGCTGGATCTTCGCCGCTCGCTTCGTCGATCGCATCGGCAAGGGCATCCGGGGGGCGCCGCGGGATGCGTTGATCGCCGATATCGCGCCAGCGCATTTGCGCGGCGCGAGTTTCGGGCTGCGTCAATCGCTGGATACCGCGGGCGCCTTCATCGGCCCGGCGCTCGCCATCGGGCTGATGTGGCTGACGGCGAACAATTTTCGGGCCGTGTTCTGGCTTGCGGTGATTCCAGGGTTGCTCTGCGTGGCGCTGCTGGTGTTCGCGGTTCATGAACCCGAACGTCCTGCGGGGCTGCGCAAGGTGCGCTCGCCCCTGAGCGTTGCCGAACTCAAGCGGCTTGGCCTGGCCTACTGGTTCGTGGTCGGCATTGCGGTGATGTTCTCGCTGGCGCGGTTCAGCGAGGCCTTCCTGATCCTGCGCGCCCAGGCCGTCGGTCTGCCGGTGATGCTGGTGCCGCTGGTGCTGGTGCTGATGAATCTCGTCTATTCGCTCGCGGCCTATCCGGCCGGCGTATTGTCGGATCGCGTCAATCGCATCACGCTTCTCGGTATCGGCTTCGGCTTCCTGGTGGCGGCCGACCTTGCGTTCGCGTTCACCGACGGTCTTGCGGGCGTTGCCGCCGGCGTCGCCTTGTGGGGATTGCACATGGGGTTCACGCAAGGGCTGCTCGCCACGCTGGTTGCGGACACGGCCCCGCCGGAATTGCGTGGGACGGCCTTTGGCATGTTCAACCTGCTCAGCGGACTTTCGCTTCTGGTCGCCAGCGTGCTCGCGGGAGAATTATGGCAGCGCATCGGGCCCCAGGGCGCTTTTCTCGCCGGCGCGGTGTTGACGATGCTTGCCTTCGCTGGTCTTGCGGCGGCGCGCCGGATCGCGCCCGAAGTCGGCGATAGCCATCAATCCGGTTAGGGCTTTGCGTTGCCGGCGGCCGGTTCAGGATTGCCGGAAGCCCATGCGGAACGCGCCCCAGTGGCGGCCGCGGACGACGATCGGCGACGAGAGGTCCTTCATCAGGACGAAATTGCCGCCGCCCATGTCGCGCCGGTAGGTTTGCAGCAGAAACGGCTTCTTGTTCGCCGCCACCTTCTTCACCGCGCGATCGCTGAACAGCCGCCTGTTGCGGCAATTGGCGTTGTTCCAGACCGGGTCCGGCCCCGGCGGCAGGCGGTAGTTCGGGTTATGGGTCGGAAGATAGCCGCCCTTGGCCCACGCCACGCAAAACACGATGCGGGGATCGGTCTTCTGAATCGGATCCTGGATCGGCGGCAGGATCCGGTCGGTGAACGGGACATAGTCGGTAAGGTATTGTTTGGGGTCGGTGCCGGGAATCTCGCGGTAATTCTCGTCCATCAATTGATCGATGCAGATGTCCCCGCGCTCGACCGCCGTTTCGAAAGCCGCCGAAATCTGTTTCGCGGTATCGATCACGGCGCGGATCAGCGGCGCGTCCGACGTCTCCACCCCGCTGTCGGCGATCAATTCGATGAGGTTCTCGGAAAGGTCGAGCAGCTTGGCGACCCGGTCGTCCGCGTTCTTGAGGTCGGTCGAGGACAGATCGACGCCCTTGGCGAGATGGCCGAGTTCGTCGATCACCATGTCGCAGTGGGCGAGGTTCGAGGTCGCCGCCTTGGCGACCCCGTCGATCTCCTGGGTGACCGCGGTAAAGCCGTCCTGAACGCGAACGATAATGCCCTGAATCTGCCCGGCGCCTTCGCCGGCGTTCTTTGCCCGCAGCGAGGCGTCGCCGCTCTCGCCGATCAGGCTGCCGACCTGGCCGTCGAGATCGCGAACGGTATCGCCGATGAGATGCGTCGCCTGGCGGGTGGCTTCGGCGAGGTTCTTCACTTCGCTGGCGACGACCGCAAAGCCGCGTCCGGCGGCGCCGGCGCGGGCGGCCTCGATGGTTGCGTTGAGCGCCAGCAGGTTGGTTTGCTTGGCGATCGCCTCGATCGAACCCGATACCTTGGCCACCTGCGCCAGGGCGGATCCCACGGCGGAGAGGCGGTGTTCGATGCGGCCGACGGCCTCGATCAATTCGGCTATATGCTGCACCGCCGTCTCTACCACGGCGCGCGATTGCATGATTTCGCCGACGGCGGCCGAGGTCGCGGTTTGCACCGCCTGCGATGCGGTGGCGATATCGTGATTGGCGGAAACCATCGTCTCGGCGGTCTTCTGAAGATGCCCGAAACGGTCGGACTGGATCGAAACGCGGCCAGCGACTTCCTGCAGGTTCCCTGCGACGTCCGCGAGCTCAACCCCAAGGCCGCCGATCCGGTTCGAAAGCTGGTCGACCAGGCGTTCGCTATTCGACGGCATGGTCCCGGCGTCGTCTTTTATTGGCTGCGCAACCGACATCGCTGCATTCCTCCGGCTCAATAAACCCAATGGTTGAGTCATGCTCAAAGCTTGTACGCGGTACGGAATCCGCCCCAGTGCCGGCCATTGACGCGGATCGGCACGTCGATCTCGCGCATCATGACGGTTTTGCCGTTGCCCATGTCGCGGGCGTAGCTCTGGATCAGATAGGAGCGCAGGTTGCGTCCGGCGGCAAGGCCTGCCGGATCGTTGAAGATCCGGCGGTTGCGGCTATTGGCCGTGTTCCAGGCGACATCGCCGGGGCGTTGCGGATGGGAATAGATCTTGTTGTGCACCGGCAGGTAGCCGTTGCGGTCGATCATCACGCAGAACACCATCCGCGGGTCCTTGGCGAGGAAGGCCTCCTGAAACGGTGGCAGCGCGCGATCCGCCCAGTCGAGGATCTGGGTGCGGTGCTGCACCGGATTGGTGCCCGGTATCTCGACATAATCGGTGTCGAACATGTCTTCGATCGAGATTGCGCCGCTCGCGACGGCGCCCTCGAAAATCCCGCTCAGCGCGGTGCCGGCTTCCATGGCGCGGGTGACGAATTCGGTGTTTTCGTCGTGGATCGACCACAATCTGTCTTCGATTTTTTCCCTAAGCTCCGCACCCGGCGTCTCGAAACTGGCCTGCACGCCGGCGTTGGATTTCTCACCGGTGCGAATCCGGCACGCGCCGATGCCTTCCACCGTGGCATGGAGCGTTTGGTTCAGCGGCAGCTTCTCGGCCTCCGGTCCGCCGATCAGGATGCTCTCCAGGGAAATCTCATAGACCGACGCGGCGATCGGGCCGCGCCCGCCCTGGATTTCGATCTTGAGGTTGCACGGCAGCCGTTCCCGCTTGCGCCGGTCGACGCGCTGGTCCTGGCCCAGCAGCACCGCGCAGCGGGCTTTGAGTTTTTGCGCGAACAGGGTGACGGCCTTGCCGGCGTCGGCGACATGCTCGCCATGGGCCTCGGCTTCCTTGGCCGCGCTGTCGATCTCGGCCGCACTGTCGCCGACCGAGACGATGAAATGCGACGTGGTGGCGACGTTCTCCGACATCTCGCTCGTGGTCTGGTTCTGCTCGGTCACCGCGCCGTTGACGTTTTCGAATACCGGCCGGATCGCCTCGATCGCCTGCGAGATGCGATGCACGGCGTCGACCGAGCCGGCGGCATCCCTCTGCAGCGCGTCAATCTTTTTCTTGATCTCTTCGGTGGCGTCCTGGGTCTGCACCGCAAGCGCCTTGACCTCGGAGGCGACCACGGCAAAGCCGCGTCCGGCGGTGCCGGCCCGCGCCGCCTCGATCGTCGAGTTGAGCGCCAGCAGCGTGGTCTGCCTGGCGATCTGGGCGATCAGGTTGACGACGTTGCCGATGGCGGCCGAGGATTCCTTGAGCCGATCCACATTGAGGCTGGCTTCCTGGGCGGCGGCGCTGGCCTGATCGGCGAGCTTGCTGGCGTCGCGCACCTGCGACCCGATGCCTTCCGCCGAATGGGTGAACTTGTCCGCGGCCTGCGAGAAGGTGGTCGCGGTGCCTTGCGCGGCGCTGGTGCGTCCGGTGAGGGCGTCGGTCCGCTGGCGAATCGTGGAAAGCGTCGCCGCCGTTGCCTCGGCACCGCCGGCGACCGAGCCGGCCGCGCGCTCGAGCTGACGAATCATTCCGCCGAGTTCCAGTTCCAGCAGTTCGAGGATCTGTCTGGCGGATTCGGCGTCCGAATTGCCGGCAACATCGGCGACAGCCCCGGGCTTTGCCTGCGGCTCGACGGCCGGCGCGGCCGGTTCAGGCGGACGCTTTTTGAACAAACCAAACGCCATGAGCTCTCTCGGCAATTCGAGGATTAGGCCGGTATCCTCCCATTGCGTCATGAAATCAGGGTTAACAATTGCCTCTTATGCAGGCAGCAGGCACTACCACCGTACCTAAAACGCAGGCAAATCTTTGATTTCGGCGGGTCGCCGGCCTATAACGCCGCGCCTTCCATCCCAACCAACCTGGACGAATCCCGAAAGAGACCGCATGGCCGGACATTCCCAGTTCAAGAACATCATGCACCGCAAGGGCCGGCAGGATGCCCAGAAATCGAAACTGTTCAGCAAGCTGGCGCGGGAAATCACCGTCGCGGCCAAGATGGGGCAGCCCGATCCTTCGATGAACGCGCGGCTGCGCGCCGCGATCATCTCCGCCCGCCAGGAAAACATGTCGAAGGACTCGATCGAGCGCGCGGTGAAGAAAGCGAGCGGCGGCGAGAGCGAGAACTACGACGAGATTCGCTACGAGGGGTATGGTCCGGGTGGCGTCGCCGTGATCGTCGAGGCGCTGACCGACAACCGCAATCGCGCCGCGTCCGACATCCGCTCCTACTTCACCAAGTCGGGCGGCAATCTCGGCGAAACCGGTTCGGTCGCCTTCATGTTCGACCGCACCGGCGTCATCGAATACGGCGCCAAGGTGGCCTCGGACGATGCCATGCTGGACGCGGCGATCGAGGCCGGCGCCGACGACGTGTCGTCGAGCGAAAATGGCCACGAGGTCTATGCCTCGCCGGAGACTTTTCGCGAAGTCGCCAAGGCGCTGGAGGCGAAATTCGGCGAGGCGCGCAAGTCGACGCTGACCTGGAAGCCGCAGAACACCGTGCCGGTGGACGACGAGACCGGCGAGAAGCTGTTGAAGCTGATCGATCTGTTGAACGAGCATGACGACGTGCAGAACGTCTATGCCAATTTCGAGGTCTCGGACGCGCTGATGGCGAAGATGGGCGGTTGATCAGGTCGTCGGCGTCGCTGCATCTCGGCCATCGTCGCCCGGCTCGACCGGGCGATCCATTATTCCGCGAATTCGGGCCGGCGCCTCGGCGTCCGGGATCCGGGCTTTCGCGGGGATGACATTCCGTTTGTGTTTCGTTCCCGCCCCGCGGGCGTTATCAATAGCCATGACATCTCCGCCGATTCGCCCTCCCGTCCGTATCCTTGGCATCGATCCGGGCCTGCGCCGCACCGGTTGGGGCGTGATCGAGGTCGACGGCAACCGCCTGATCTATATCGGTTGCGGCTCGGTGGAACCTGCGGAAGGCCTGCCGCTGGCCAGCCGCCTGCTGGCGATCCACGAGGGGCTGGCCGCCGTGCTCGGCGACTTCCGCCCCGCTGAAGCCGCCGTGGAGCAGACCTTTGTCAACAAGGACGGCGTCGCCACTTTGAAGCTCGGACAGGCGCGCGGCGTTGCGATGCTGGCGCCGGCGATGTTCGGAATATCGGTCGCGGAATATGCGCCCAACCAGGTGAAGAAGACCGTGGTCGGCGCCGGCCACGCCGACAAGAACCAGATTTTGGTGATGCTGAAGATCCTGCTGCCGAAGGCCGAGCCGAAATCTCCCGATGCCGCGGATGCTCTCGCGATCGCCATCACGCATGCGCATCACCGCCAGAGCGCGGCGCTGCGGCTGAGGGTGGTGGAGGCATGATCGGCAAACTCAAGGGCCTGATCGACAGCTACGGCGAGGACTACGTGATCCTCGACGTCGGTGGCGTCGGCTATCAGGTGCATTGCTCCAGCCGCACCTTGCAGGCGCTGCCGTCGCCCGGCGAGGCCGCGGTGCTCTCGATCGAGACGTATGTGCGCGAGGATCAGATCAAACTGTTCGGTTTTCGCAGCGACATCGAACGTGAATGGTTTCGGCTGCTGCAGACGGTGCAGGGCGTGGGGGCCAAGGTCGCATTGGCGGTACTGAGCACCCTGCCGCCATCCGATCTTGCGAATGCGATCGCGCTGCGCGACAAGGTCGCGGTGGCGCGGACGCCCGGCGTCGGCCCGAAGGTGGCCGAGCGTATCGTCACCGAACTGAAGGACAAGGCGCCTCATTTTGCCAATGTCGATCCGGCGCTGGTGCATCTGTCGGGCGCGATCGACAATGATCGCGCGCCGCGCCCGGTTACCGATGCGATCTCGGCGCTGGTCAATCTCGGTTACGGCCAGCCGCAGGCGGCCGCCGCCATCGCCGGCGCCTCGCGCATTGCCGGTGAAAACGCGGAGACCGCGCAGCTCATCCGGCTCGGGCTGAAGGAGCTGGCGAAGTGAATCTCTGGACTTCTGATATCAGCGCTCGACCCCATCCAACCTCGCCCCGCTTGCGGGGAGAGGTCGGATCGCCTTTGGCGATCCGGGTGAGGGGGCCTTTCCGCGAGTCCGGATATGTCGTGAATCCCCCTCACCCCACCCCTCTCCCCGCACGCGGGGAGAGGGAGTCTCAGCTTCGTGCTATCCTGCCCGCATGACCACGCCCTCCCGCATCGTTACCCCCGAGCGCCGCACCGATGATGTCGGCGACACCGCGCTGCGCCCGCAACTGTTGTCGGAATTTGTCGGCCAGGCGCAGGCGCGCGCCAATCTCTCGATCTTCATCGAGGCTGCGCGCAAGCGCGGCGAGGCGCTCGATCACGTGCTTTTCGTCGGTCCCCCCGGCCTCGGCAAGACCACGCTGGCGCAGATCGTCGCGCGCGAACTCGGCGTCGGCTTTCGCGCCACCTCCGGCCCCGTGATCGCCAAGGCCGGCGATCTTGCCGCACTCCTGACCAACCTCGAAGAGCGCGACGTCTTGTTCATCGACGAAATCCACCGCCTCAGTCCCGCGGTCGAGGAAGTGCTGTATCCGGCGA
>JBAVEE010000608.1:0-1883 GCA_049587575.1 Bradyrhizobium sp. | reverse complement strand
GCGCTCGTTAGCGGGAATCGATCGCCATGATTTCATCATGCTGACCGATCGCTCGTCTTCAAGATCGATATAGGGAATGCCGAACTGCGTCAGAATGTCCTTGCTGCCGGGGAAAGTCACGGACTCGCCGATCACAAGGAGCGAAAGCTTGAACAATCCGATCGCGCCCGCGCACATCGAACAGGGCGACAGCGTCGTATACATCACGGTGTCATGAAACGGGATCACCCCGGCATTGCGCATGCATGACATCTCGCCGTGAAGAATGACGTTCTGCTCCTGCACCCGGCGGTTATGACCGCGCGCAATGATTTTCTTGTCGCGCGTCAGCACCGCGCCGATCGGCAGTCCGCCCTCGGCAATGCTGATCTCCGCCTCGCGAATGGCTTCGGCCATGAAATCAAAATGAAAGGGTTCAATGGCCACCGTCAGTGCCCCTGTTCCGAACGTGGCGCCGTGCTGCCGATATCGGTCGGTCGCGCGATTTCCGCTTCGAACATGTCGATGATGCGCCTCAACGCTTCGTCCTCGCTATAGGCGCTCTCGCGCGCATAGACGCGCGAGGCATGGCGCGCGACGTCAACCAGCAGCAGGCCCCACATATCCGGCTCCTCGAACGCGCGCGCGAACGCGATGGAAAGCCCGCCATCGACCACGAAGGCGCGCAACACCTCCGTGGCATCATCGCGGCCCATCACGTCCGGCGGCAGCGGCTGTTCCCTGGGACCGGCCATGCGTCACCGATAACAGACGGCCTTGGCGGCCGCGACCACCTCGGCCACCGAGGGCAATGCGAGCTTTTCGAGATTGGCGGCATAGGGCATCGGCACGTCCTTGCCCGACACCCGCCCCACCGGCGCATCCAGATAATCGAACGCGTGTTCCATGATCCTCGCGGCGACTTCGGCGCCGACGCCGTTTTGCTGCCAGCCTTCCTCTACCGTGACGGCACGGCCGGTCTTCTTCACCGAGGCGACGATGGTGTCGGTATCCAGCGGACGCAGCGTCCGCAGGTCGACGATTTCGGCCTCGATGCCTTCCTTGGCCAATTCGTCGGCGGCCTTCAGCGCGTACGACATGCCGTTCGACCAGGAAATGATGGTAACGTGACCGCCCGTGCGAACCACGCGCGCCTTGCCGATCGGTATCACGTAATCGTCAAGCTTCGGGACCTCGCCGGAATGGCCGTACAGCATTTCGTTTTCGAGAAAGATCACCGGATTGGGATCGCGGATCGCGGCTTTCAACAGCCCCTTGTAGTCGGCGGCCGAAAACGGTGCGATCACCTTGAGGCCGGGAATTTGCGAATACCAGGCGGAGTAATCCTGACTGTGCTGGGCGGCGACCCGCGCGGCCGCGCCGTTCGGACCGCGGAACACAATGGAGCATCCCATCTGTCCGCCCGACATATAGAGCGTCTTCGCCGCGGAGTTGATGATCTGGTCCATCGCCTGCATGGCGAAATTGAAGGTCATGAACTCAACGATCGGCTTCAAGCCGGCCATCGCCGCACCGACGCCGATACCGGCAAAGCCGTGCTCGGTGATCGGCGTGTCGATGACGCGCCGGGCGCCGAATTCCTGCAGCAGTCCCTGACTGACCTTGTAGGCCCCCTGATATTCCGCGACCTCTTCGCCCATGAGGAACACGTCGGGATCCCGGCGCATTTCCTCGGCCATGGCGTCGCGCAACGCATCGCGGATGGTCATAGTCACCATTTCGGTGCCCTCTGGCACTTCCGGATCGGGCTCGGTGGCGGCTTTGGGTGCCGCAGGAGCCGGAGGTTCGTCTTTGGGTGCGGACGCAGATTTAGCCTCGGCGGGCGGAGCCGACTCCGCAGCCTTCTCCTGTTTCGCCGGCGCGGCGGGCTTGCCGAGATCGGA
>JBAVEE010000607.1:0-3342 GCA_049587575.1 Bradyrhizobium sp. | reverse complement strand
GCTCAGGTGTGCCCCCAACCTTAAAGCCGAGCTTCGCCATTCGGAGCTTTTCTTCCATCGTGATCAGGATGGGCGGATATTCGCCAATTATGACTGCCGCCCTTTCGAGCGTCAGCGTTTCCCTCTCATCCAAAAGCATCTGATACATCTTGCTCAGTGGGCGTACGTGTTCAAAGGTGACATTTTTTTCCAGTTCTTGTCGCCCGACGCTCGAACCTGTTTGGCTGCGTCACTTGCTCGATGGTAGGTTTGCCAGTTTTCCCTATTGAAACTCCCGCATTCAAAGTAAAGCGAGATACCCCAAAGCATCTTGTTGATGGAAAAACTCGGTTTGATCCCCGCCTTGGCGCAATCGACCAGCGCGTTCGTCAATATCCGAGATTTCTTCGCCTCGAGCGTTGGACCGTGAATCGAGTAGCGCATTTTCGCAAGCGATAGAGCCGTGGTTTTCGATCGTGTCGCCGTCGATGATGCGAGCGTTGCCGCCAAGATCAATAGCAATCGCGCGCGGAAAGAGAGTTTGGGCTTCCCGCGCCGGGCCCGAAAGCCTCAACGGTTCGTCTTCAAGACTCGCCGAGGTTCCTGGAACCAGGGCGCATGAAAAAGAGTTCAGCTATGGCAACAGGGAGTTCGTCATGGCCAAAAAAGCCACGAAAAGAAAGTACTCTAAAAGCGCAAGTCGCGATGTCAAAAGCGAACTGCACCGTTACAAGGAAGGCACTGCAAAGAGCGGGCGCGGTGGAAAGGCCGGCAAAGTAAAAAGCCGCAAACAGGCCATTGCCATCAGTCTTTCGAAAGCGCGCAAGAAAGGCAAGAAGGTCCCGAAAAAACGGTTTGGATCGAAGCGGTAAGCCGTTGAGCGACTGAACGCGGCCAGCCTCGGAGCGTCGGCAAGCAAGCTTCTTTCGAAGGGACATATTGCGAAAACCGCAACGCGAGCTATTTCGGTCGCGGATCGATCCAGCCTTCGCCGGGCTCGTCATACTTTCCGGCCCGATGAAGAGCAATCGCCTTGCCGAGTGCGCGCGCCACGTTCAGCACCTCTTCCTGAAAAGCCTTGTCGATGTCTGGTTAGGGAGGCCTTGATTGCATTCGTCGGCAAGGATTTGCAGGCGGCGCTGCCGCAATCGCGCCGGCGGATCGTCAATCATATCTCGCCTGACGAAGTCAGTCTGACGTCCGGGCTCTAGCACCTCGTGCCAAGGCGCCGAGATTCTCGGAAAATGAAGCGGCCGGGTGATTGCGATCGGGCCGCGCGAAGCGTCTGGTGATGCGGGACGCGAACATCCTTCAAGGCTGATCGATGAAATGCGCGAGAAGCCCCATGCCGCGTAGCGCGGAGGCACGTCCTTCGGTGTTCATACCTGGTGAGTCCCGGCGGCATGGCCGAAGATTTCAGGCGTCGATCCCTCGCCACGCGCGTCAGCGTGATTCCGCTCGCCTCGGCGGTCCGCACCGCAAGCGCGGTGAGGCCGAAATGGCAACCATGATCGCGAATCCGATGGCCGCGGCTTTGCAAACGGCGGACTATGCGTGCTGACGAAGTATCAACACCCCTGGTCAGCCATCTTCGCCGAGGGTTGGGCACCTTGCGCCTCCTGTGCGGCGGTGGGCTGACCCTGCTGCTGCCTTTGAGCATCCTGCGATGACGTGGCCTTGTCTCCCGCCACGCGATTCATCGTTGCCGTCGGCGGGTGCTCGTGTCTATCCGCCGAACCGATGGTGGTGGTGCTCTGTCCCGTGTAGCCCGGCGTCGGGCCGGAACCGGCGTCCTTGCCGGCCGTGTTGCAGGGGCCCGCGTGGGCCACGCCAACGCTTAAAACCATTGCGGCGCAACCCGCCAGAATGAGATGTCTCGTCATGTTACCTCTCCTAAGTTCCATCCTTCGGACGAATGGCGTCGTTGGCGCCACTTGAGGACTTACGAGAACAAAGGCAGGAGCCCTTGGTTCCGGCCATCAGATCAAAGCTTGCCGCCGGTCACGGCAATGGTCGTGCCTGAGACGTAGCTGGAAAACGGATCGGCCAGCATGACGTAAGTGGTGGCGAGTTCGGCCGGCTGATCGGGCCGTTTCATCGAGATCTGCCTGCCGAAATTTTTGACTCTGACCTCGCGACAGTGCTTCGCGTCCTGCAGGTCACCGGGGAAAAGAACCGCCTTGCGCCCTTCCTTCTCGACGAGTTTCTTGACCTCGTTTGCCTCTTCGATCTCATCGAGAAACGCGTTCACAACGTCTGCGCCTTCACGCGCATACGCGATCGCTACGGCGCGGCCGATTCCGCTGTCACCCCCCCGGGGATCACGGCCTTCATTCCCTTCAGCCGACCGGAGCCCTTGTGGGTTTTTTCGCATGAGCCGGCGGGGCCGCATTGCGTCCATCGAGCCCGGCAACGGCTGCCTCTGGGATCGGAACGGCGGCGTGGGGTAGTCGGGCATCACCGAAGCCCGGTGTTGTCTATGATACCCGATGACCAAGGAAGCGCTCAGTTCCGGATCGGCCGCCCGAGCGCGTATGCCGAGCCTGATGACCGTTGGTACGACGAAAAGCGAATCCCGATTGCGCCGCGAGATGGTGTGATATTTCCCCGAGATCGTTGCGCCAGGCTCGGTATTGAGCCCGACGTCCCGGATGATCGCCGCATCTGTTCGGTCAGGGACATTGATTGGGAGAGAATCCCAAGGGGGCTTCAAGTCGGATGCGAATTCGTATCGAGGCCGGAACAGAAATAGCTGAGGCGATTTGTTCTGTTCTCAAACAAGAGTAATGAACATGAAACTCACGACAATTGCATTAGCTGCGGTCGTCGCCCTGTCGAGCACGTTCGCGCTGGCACAAGGTGGTGGAAGTGGCGGGGGTGCTGGCGGTGGCGCCGGTGGCGCATCTGCGGGTGGGTCCGCTGGCGGCGGGGCTGGCATGTCAGGCGGATCAGCTGGCGTGACTGGCACGACCGGATCGTCGGGGATGTCCAGCGGAACCTCGAGCGCCAGCGTCACGTCGGGATTGAATAACATGGGTGACGTGAATGGGGCGAAGAGCACCAACGGCGCCCCGCCGCGCGATAGTAAGTCGAAAAGCAAACGGTAAAGGAAATGCCTGCAATCGCGGAGCGGCTACCCGTGCGCGCGATCCGGGCGCCACCGGGCTTCGGGTCGCCGCAAATCAAACTGGACGCAAAACAAGTTGGTCCCTGTGTTCGAGTCTCGCTGTCTCAACGTGCGGCTTCAGGAACTTCGCTCGACCGTATCGGCCATCCGGGCTCATTGCTCGCCTTGTGCGGCCGGCTTCCCAACAGGGGCATCGGCCGCCGATTGGTGTTCGAGTTCCACGTTGATCTTGGCGC
>JBAVEE010000606.1:0-3498 GCA_049587575.1 Bradyrhizobium sp. | reverse complement strand
GTTCATCGGCGGCGGTGTCACTGCCGTGGTCGCGGCGGCGCTGGCGGGACTCGCGGTCGCGCCGCTGGCGCGGCGGATCGCCCCGCCGGGGATGGTCGACATCGGGCCCGCGCACGGACTGCCGCAGATCGGAACCTCAAAGGTGATGTTGCATTCGAAGGTCGGCGATCCCTCGAAACTCGCGGCGCTGCGGACGCTCGCGGCGACGTTTCGCAGCGTGGTCGCCGCGGGGTGACTTCCCTTTCCTCGTCCGGAGCGGTGCGGAGGCTGATCCGCCGTTCTCTCCGGGGCCTGATCATAAGCGGCACGGCAAGGCGCGCGCCCATGAACCGGTGATTTTATATCGTTGGCAGTACCGAAAACCGCTCGCCTTGCCGCCGCAAGCCCAGCGTATTCACGTCGGCGGGTTCTTCCGCGACATCGTCGACCCGCGCCGAGGACGGTCCACCCCAGCACGACGCCACCATATCGGCAACAGTTGCCCACGGCCCCGCCAGCAGCGCCTCGACGCTGCCATCTCTTCGGTTGCGCACCCAGCCCTCCAGCCCGTGCACCCGCGCCTGATGCTCGACCCAGGCCCGATAGCCGACGCCTTGCACCCTGCCCCGGATCGTTACCCGACGGATCGCGCCACTCATCTATTTCGTGAGCCCCAGAAATTCGTTACCGCGGGCCTTCACCTTCGCCTCGCGCGTAACCGTGCCGGTCAGTTCGGCGGACGCGAGTCCGGTCAACGCGTTGGGCGGCGATCCTTCGCGCAGCGCTTTAAGCGTCTGGTAGACGGCGTTGGTCGCCGCCGCGAAGGGGGCGTGGCCCTGCAGCGCGATCCGCACCCTTTGGTCCCTGAGATAGGCTGGATCCGACATATTCTCGGGCGCGCCGCCGAGAACGATCGGCAGCGTCGTCGCCTTCGCGATCGCTTCCAGTTCGGCGGAGGCCTTGATGCCGGTGAAGAACAACGCGTCGACGCCGGCGGCGTCATAGGCCCTGGCGCGCGCGATCGCGTCATCGAGCGAGGTGATCGATGCCGCGCCGGTGCGCCCGACGATCACCAGCGAAGGATCTCTACGCGCATCCAGCGCCGCCTTCATCTTGCCGACGCCTTCCTCCAGCGAGATCAGTTGGGCGTTCGCCTGCCCGTAGGCCAGCGGCAACAGGGTGTCCTCGATGGTGAGGCCGGCGGCGCCGGCCGTCTCCAGTTCCTCTATTGTCCGGCGGACGTTCAGCGCATTGCCATAGCCGTGATCGGCATCAACCAGCACCGGCAATGCCGAGGCGCGCGACATCCGGCGCACCTGTTCGGCGAGTTCGGAGAGCGTGATCAGCGCGATATCGGGATCCCCGAGCACCGCGAGCGAAGCCACGGACCCGCCGAACATGCCGAGTTCGAAGCCGAGATCCTCCGCAATGCGCATCGAAATCGCGTCATAGACCGAGCCCGGACGCACGCATGTGGGTCCCGACAGGATCGAACGCAGGGCATCGCGGCGCTTTCGGAAGGTCATCTCAGAATCCTTTGGTAACTTGCGCGGAACCACAGAGAAGTCTGCGGCATTATCGCGTAACCCTGTTTGCGAAGCAAAGGCGGTATCCATCCCCGGATCACTTGCGCTGACCTGCTTGCACGGAATGCGCGCCGAAGCGCTTCCTCATAAATCGCCTTCATCGGGACGGCGCGCATCAGGGCAACGCGACGAGGGCTCCGAACCATCCAATACTCCGCTGATCCGCACTGGTAACAAAAGCTTGCTCGATCCCGGGCCGGTTGCGATGAAGCGAGGTCGAGGTGCATAGTGATGCTCGCCCTTGAATTGGCTCTGGAGAACGCAGGATGAGCGTAGTCGAGGTTACATATTTCTCGGATGTCTTGTGCGTCTGGGCATACGTCTCGCAGGCTCGCGTGAGCGCAGTGAGAGAAAAATTCGGCGATACCGTTCGGATAAAGCATCAGTTCTGCTCGGTGTTCGGCGATACCGCCCGCAAGATCTCCACGACCTGGAAGGGCAAAGGCGAATATGACGGGTTCAACGCGCATTTGCGGCAAGTCGCGGCGCGGTTTCCTCACATCGAGCTTCACCCGGAGGTTTGGTTGAAGACGCGCCCCGCGACATCGACGAGCCCACATTTATTCATGAAGGCAGTTCAGCAGTGGGAACACGATTCCGGGACGGCCCGAAATCGGCCTTCGGAGAGCATTTTCGATCAGGTGCTCTGGGCTTTCCGCTGTGCATTTTTTCGGGACTGCCGGGACATCGCGAACTGGCACGTTCAATGTGAGATAGCCGGATCTTTCGGTGTCGATACGGCCGCGATCGAAAAATGCATCCACAATGGCGCCGCGTTCGCCCGCCTGGATGCCGACTATCAAGACACCGACAAAATGCGGATAGAAGGCAGTCCAAGTTTCGTGCTGAACGAGGGGCGCCAGAAGCTCTACGGCAATATCGGATTCCGCTTGATCGAGGCGAATATTCAGGAGCTCTTGCGGGCGCCTCGGGTTGAGGAAGCCAGCTGGTGCTGACCCCCAACGCATGTCGGAGACGGAAGCGGACCTCGCCCTAAGCGAATTCGAGAATCAGCGCATCGACCGCCAGCGTGGCGCCCGCGGCCGCGTGAATCTTCTTCACGGTGCCATCGCGTTCGGCCCGCAGCACGTTCTGCATCTTCATGGCTTCCACCACGGCCAGTGTTTCGCCCGCCTTGACCTCCTGGCCTTCGGCGACCGCGATCGACACCACCAGCCCGGGCATCGGGCACAGCAATTTCTTGCCGGTATCGGCCGCTGTGGTCAGCGGCATCAAGCGGGCCGCCGTCGCCTCGGATTCGGTGAAGACCTGGACTGCGACCTCATATCCCTGATGCGCCAGCCGGAAGCCGTTGGGCACAGGCCGCACCTGCATCGCGACCAATTGGCCGTCGACCGTGCCCTGCCAGACCGGATCGCCCGGCGTCCACGGCGAAACCAGAGGGTGCGGATGGCCGAGCACCCCGTCGTCGCCGATAAAGCGCACGGCCAGACCGTCGGCTTCGCGGGCGATATCGAGCGCGATTTCGTCGCGCTCCAGCCATACCGCGCGGCGGCGCTCGCGCTGCACCGGGCGGCCGATCATCTGGCCGGAAATCTGCCGCTTGCGTTCGCCAAGCACATGGTCGATCGCGGCAGCGACCGCCGCCAGCCGGCGCGCAACCTCGCCCTCCGGCACGCGAACCGCAAATCCACGCGGAAACTCTTCCGATATGAAGCCGGTGGAGAGTTTGCCTTCACGCCAGCGCGGGTGATTCATCAGCGCCGACAGGAACGGAATGTTGTGGCGAATGCCGTCGATGTAGAAGGAATCGAGCGCGGTCGACTGCGCCTCGATAGCCGCGGCGCGCGATGGCGCGTGGGTGACGAGCTTGGCAATCATCGGATCGTAATAAATCGATATCTCGCCGCCTTCCTGCACGCCGGTGTCGTTGCGCACCGTAATCCCGTCGACGCGGCTCTCGGCCGGCGGG
>JBAVEE010000605.1:0-5064 GCA_049587575.1 Bradyrhizobium sp. | reverse complement strand
TCTCTCGGCCAGTTCCCTCGGAAATAGATCGAGGGCAGTCTTGCCGACGATGGCATCGCTCGACAAGCCGACATGAATCTCGGCCACCCGATTGACCAGCACGTAGCGGCGATCACGCACATCTTTCACGGTGATCTGCGACGGTATGTGATCGATGATCTGACGCAGGAACGCATAATTCCGGTCGCGCTCCTGTTCGATGTTGCGGCGCTCGGTTATGTCTTCCATGGTCGCAACCCAGCCACCCTGCGCCAGCGGCCGGTTGACGATCTGGATCGCACGCCCATCCGCGGTTTCGAGGATGCTGCGGGTGACTTTTCCCTGCGCGACGTTCGCCAGAACGGTCGAACAAAACTGATGGACGTCTCCCTTGAAGGATCCCGTCTCCTTGCGATGCTGGATAATCTCGCAGAGATGGCTGCCCGGCTTTACGACCGCCGGCGAAACCCCGTACATATCGATATAGCGCTGGTTGCATACCACGACACGAGCCGATGCGTCATACAGAATAAGGCCTTGCGTCATATTGTTCAGGGCGGTGTCGAGCCGGTGCTTTTCCTGCTCCAGTCGCCGATGCGATTCCTGATGTTGCCGGGTCATCCGCCTGACGATCAGCAATAGAAGGATGCCGATCAGCAAGGCGGAGAGGCCGGCAGCGGCGATCATGAGTCTGCTTTGAGAACGCCAATCCTCCAGCGCCGCCGCAACCGTCGTGGTCGCGACAATCACAATCGGGAAGTGGCTCAATTCGCCGACCGCGCCGAGCCTTTCCTGCCCATCGACCGGACTTTGCAGGCGCAGGGTATGATAGCCGCCCTCGGTCAGGATTTTGTGCAGCAGTGGCGCCGTTTTGAAGTTTTTCCCGATCATCGAATCGGCGTGCGGCTGACGCGCCAGCATCGTGCCATCGCGATGGAACAGGGAAATCGCCATCCCTTTTCCAAGCGCGACGGATGCGAAGAATTCCTCAAAATTGACGGGGTCGACCCGCCTCCCCAATACGCCGAGAAAAACCCCGTTCGGTCCACTCAGTCTGTGGGCAAGAACGGTGGCCCACCTGCCGGTGAAAAGACTCCGAACCGGCTGGACCATAACCGCCGTCGATGGCGCGTCAGATTTCAGGGCTTTGAAGTAAGCCCGATCGGCAATGCTGGCCACCGGCAGCGGACCGTCGCCCGATGAATTGATCAGGTTTCCGTCCGAATCGAAGATTTTGACGTCGCCAATATAGGGCAACGCGCTGGTCTTGGACTTCAACATCAGGTGCGCATCGGGACCGGACATCAGGCTCTTGAAGGCTTCGGGCGAAGCGATCCCGGAAAAATGCATCTTCGAGATCAGATCGTTTGTAATGATCTCGCAGTCCTCGAACTGCCGGTCGAAGTGGCGGGTGAGCAGCAGCACCGTATTTTCGAGCTCGCGCTCGCTGTTGCGGAGCGTGCTCTCGCGAAATTCGCCGACCGTTACCACGGTGCCGATGATGATCGCCCCGATCAGGAAAACGCCGCAGAGGATCAGCCACAGGACCGGGCCCCGCCGGGCCGACACGGGAGCGCGATGCGATCCGATCGACATGGCCCGGAGTTTTCCAAGCTCATCCCAAATGCTGGAAGCTAATTGCCGCAATTCCCGGCCTCCCTCGGGAATATGCATACAATGCATTGATGGCATACAAGTTAGGGAATCCGGTTACTGAAGACTTAACCCATGGTTATGGGCCGCAGAGGTCATGAAAACCCCTGCGGTAGCGACCAGCCGCCGGACCGCAACGAAGACCAGACTGCACTCCGGCAACAGGCTCCGCGCGAGCACCCATAGGCGGTGCCGCAACGCTTCCCGCTGTCCCGGACCACGATCGATGAAATCGCCAACAAAGATGGCGCCTCCATGAATGTCGCCAACAAGGTCGTCTCCGTGTTCGATCAACGTCCGTCTTCGGCAAAATAAGCGCAAAGGCTTCGCGGCGCGATCAGCCGTTCTGCGGGCCATCTTAGGCCTTTATTTCGGCATCCCTGCCGTCATGATGGTGTGCTTCAGCCAACGCCTGCAATTGAAGCTTCGGGATCGGGGCCAGGTGGGGCCCGCCACTTGGCAGGTTCGACGGCAATTGCGTAGAACAGGGCGCCCCAAACGCGGGCATCCATCAAGGGGACAACGGGTGATGGTGAAGTCTTCCAGCTCTGCGAATTCTGCGGGCGCAAGCGGAGCCTGGCCGGTGTTCCGCTCCTTCAGTGGATATCGCCTTCAATTCCTCAGCCACGATCTGTTTGCAGGCCTTACGCTTGCCGCGATCGCGATCCCTGAACAGATGGCGACCGCGCGGCTCGGCGGGTTCACCCCGCAGATCGGCTTTTTCGCCTTTCTGGCCGGCTCGCTGGCCTTCGCGGCGTTCGGCAGCAACCGCTTCCTGTCCTGCGGCGCAGATTCCACGATCACACCGATTTTTGCCGGAGGCCTTGCCGCTCTGGCTGTGGCCGGCTCGCCGGATTACCTGACGCTGGCCGCGGCACTCGCGCTGATGGTCGGACTTTTGCTCTTCGCCGCCGGAATTTTCCGGCTGGGCTGGATCGCCGACCTGCTCTCGGTACCCGTGACGATCGGCTTTCTCGCCGGGATTTCGGTCCATATCCTGATTTCGCAACTGCCTGTGATACTCGGCCTGCCCGCGCCCGGGGGCCCCATCCTGCAGCGCATCGCGACCCTCGCCGAACATCTCGGCCAGACAAACGCATTCACGCTTGTGATCGGCCTCGGAGTTTTGGCGATCATCGCCTTGTCCGAGCAGATCGACGCGCGGATTCCCGGCGCGTTGATCGGCCTTGCGCTGGCGAGCGCGGCCGTGGTGCTGCTCGGGCTTGAGAGCCGGGGCGTCAGCGTTCTCGGCGCGGTCTCGGTCGGGATGCCGGCGCTTGCGATCCCGGTCATCTCGGCCGGACACCTGGCGAGCCTGGTGTCGCTCAGTCTGATCATTTCGATTGTCATTATGGTGCAGACGGCGGCGACGACGCGGTCCTTTCCGTCCGATCCCAACGAGCCGCCGGATGTCGACCGCGATTTCGTCGGCGCCGGCATCGGCAGTGTCCTGTCGGGCTTGATCGGCGCGTTTCCCGTCAATGCCAGCCCGCCGCGCACTGCGGTGGTTTCCGAAACCGGCGGACGATCCCAGGTCGCCGGCCTCGCCGCGGTAACGATCGTGATCGTGTTGCTGGCGTTCGGCGCCTCGCTGCTGCGTCAGATCCCCAACGCCGCGCTCGGCGGCGTTCTGCTGTTCGTCGCACTCAGAATCATCCGCCTCGGCCAGATCGTAGCGATCTACCGGCAGTCGTTGGGCGAATTCCTGCTGATCCTCCTGACGGCGGCGGCGATCATCGTCCTGCCGATCGAACAGGGCGTCGGCATCGGCATTGCGATGTCGCTGCTGCACGGCCTGTGGAGCGCGACGCGCGCCCGCGTGCAGGTCTTCGAGCGTGTGCCGGGAACCTCAATCTGGTGGCCGTCGAGTTCAAATCTCCCCGGCGAGCGCGAGCCCGGCATCCTTGTCGCGGGATTTCCGGCGCCGCTGTCGTTCCTCAACGCCTATCACTTCCGACGCGACATACTGGAGGCCTTGAAGTCCTCGCCCCAAAAGGCGCGGTTGTTGGTGCTGGAGGCGACGGGCATTGTCGAGATCGATTTTACCGCAGCACAGGTCTTGACCGACCTCATTCGCAGGTGTCACGCCGACGGCGTCGATTTTGCCCTCGCCCGGCTGGAGTCGGTCCGCGCGCAGGACGCCATGGTGCGGTTCGGTATCGATGCGCTGCTGGGTTCGGATCGGCAGTTTCTAAGCGTAGAGGAAGCGATCCGGGCGCGCGGCAAGAAAGCTGCGGTCCAATAGCGCGCGTCTTCGAGCCGAATCGGTCCGGATCGATTCGACTCTAGGCCGGAACGATCACCTTGCCGATCGGCCACAATGCGATACCGGCGAGCTTCAGATGGGCCCAGGCGAAGGGAATGCCGATGATGGTCACGGCAAGAACCACCGCGGTGACGACGTGCCCGAGCGCCAGCCACCAGCCCGCCAGCAGCAGCCAGATCAGGTTGCCGATCAGGCCCAGTGGCCCGGTGCCGATATCGGCGCGGCCGGTCAGACTATCGCGGCGCACGGCCTTCTGACCGAAGGGCATCAAGGTATAGGCGGCGATATTGAACGCAGCCTTGGCCCAGGGCAGGCCGATAATGGTGATGGCCATCATGATGGCGGCGACCACCCAGCCAACCGCCATCCACAGTCCGCCCAGCAGAATCCAGAGGATGTTCAGAAGTATCGAGACCGGGGGCATGCAATCTCTGTCGTAATTGGATTGGCGCGCGTTCGCGCCGGGCGATCCCGGTGGCTTATAAGCCTTCCGATCCGGCGACGATAGTAAGCAGGATGACAAATCAGGCGGCGATCGGGCATGGACGAGTTCGCGACCGGCGTATGACGCGTCGAAGCCGGGGCGCGCCGAACCGGCACGCCCTCCGGTCAGCGGCGATAGCGTTGGGGGCGCGAATAGGCCGGGCGGCTCTCCTGCGGCGGCCGGCTTGCCAGACTGACGCGCGCCTCGCTGAGGACCGGGACCGCCGGCTTGAGTTCTTCGAGAAAGATCGGCCTGGAGAAATAGAACCCTTGCGCATAGCGAATCCTGGTGGCGGCCTGCAGATAGGCGAGCTCCTCAAAAGTCTCGATGCCCTCCGCGACGACGGTCATGCCGAGCGCCTCGGCCAGCGATTCGATCGCCCGCAGGATTCCCTGGCTGCGCGGGCGCAGATGGATGTCGGTAATGAATGACCGGTCGATCTTGATTTCGTCGGCGGTGATGTCGGCCAGCGCCGACAGCGACGAATAGCCGATGCCGAAATCGTCGATCGATATCCCGACGCCCAGTTTACGGAAGACCGGCAGGATCTCGGTCTGGAAATGGGTTTTCGCGACAAAGGCGTCTTCCGTCACCTCGATCATGAAGCGCTCGGGATATCCGGTCGCCTCGAGGGCCTGTGCGAACGGACGCATGAACTCCGGATTGCCGGCCTGCTTTGCCG
>JBAVEE010000604.1:0-2291 GCA_049587575.1 Bradyrhizobium sp. | reverse complement strand
CGCCCCCTTTCGCGGCGAAGGCATCGTTGGCGGCGGCAAACACCGCGGCATATCCGCCGAGTTTCGCCGGCACCACCACCACCGCCACCAGCACCACGATATAGATCATGATGTCCTTGACGAAGGCGATCAGGGCCGGCGCGCGCAAGCCGGAGCTATAGGTATACAATGCAAGAATGATGAAGGCGGCGACGATGGGCAACTCGCCGGTCAAACCGATCGCCTTGATCACCACGCCCATTCCGATCAGTTGCAGGGCGATATAGGGCATGGTCGCGATGATTCCGGTGATCGCCACCGCAAGCTCGAGGCCGCGCGAATTGTAGGTGCCGTGGACCACGTCGGCCGCGGTCACGTGGCCATGGGCGTGCGCCACCTTCCACAGCAGCGGCATCACCGCGAACACGAAGGGGTAGACGATGATGGTATAGGGCAGCGCGAAGAAGCCATAGGCGCCGACCGCATAGACCAGCGCCGGCACCGCGATCACGGTGTAGGCGGTGTAGAAGTCGCCGCCGACCAGGAACCAGGTGATCCAGGTACCGAACTGCCGCCCGCCCAATCCCCATTCGTCGAGATGCGCATTGACCGGACCGGATTTCCAGCGCGCGGCCAGGAATCCCATCACCGTGACAAGAGCGAAGAAGAAAACGAAGACTGCGAGCGCTATCCAGTCGACCTGGTCGGACATGACGATGCCTTGTTGGGAACTTTGCCTATCGGGAATTTACGGAGCTCGGTCGGGCGTGCGCCAGCGGTACACCAGCCAGATCAGCAGCGAACTGATCGGCACCCACGCCAGCTGGTACCAATAGAAGAACGGAAACCCGAAGAGCGCCGGCTCCTGGAAATTATAGAACGGCACCCACAACAGGCCGATAAACGGCACCAACAACAGAACCCACATCGACGGACTCCACAGACCAACAGTTCGGGACCGGTTTCTGGACGGCTATCTACGATTGGATCGCGGCGCCGTCCAGCGAATTGCGCTGCCGGACCGCGATAACAGGCACGCGTCCACATGATCGCGACGACGCCGCAGGCGGTTTCCCGCTGCGGCGCCGTTGAGTCCGATGAGCCTCGGCGCCTTGCGGCGCCGGAGCGGGTCGCGCAACTATTTCACGATTTCGGCACCGACCTTGCAGGTGGCCGCGTCCTGATCGCCGGTGCCACCGCTGCAACCGACCGCTCCGATCAGCTTGCCGTTTTCGATCAGCGGAAATCCGCCGGGGCTGGCGACCAGAGTGGGATCAAGCGTGGCGACATAGCCGTGGCCGCCTTCGAAGGCATTATAGAACAGGCGGGATTCACGACGGAAGCGCGCCGCCGTGCGGGCCTTGCCGATCGAAATCGTACCGGATGCGATTTGCGCGCCCTCCATCCGCTCGAACATTACGGGTTCACCGTTGGTATCGACGACGGCAATATTCATTTTCCAATTCCGCTTCTTGGCTTCGGCTTCGGCGGCGGCCATCACCTTTTTGGCCTGCTCAAGTCCGATCGACTGGCCATAGGGAATATCGAACGGCATCTTGTCGGGCGTTCCGCCCGCGGATGGGGGCGCCGGCGGCGTGGCGGGCGCCGGGGTTTGTGCCAGGGCCAGCGAACCCATTGCCGCAACGGCGCAAGCCGCCAATGTCATCGAGATAACTGAACGCATCATTTTCTCCCGGTTGAAGTTTGTTTTCGTGGTAGTGCCGTCCGAAGTCGACGCCGCGTCACATCGGCGGCGTCAACCCATCCTTGCCGTAGGTGACGCGCGGGGTTTGCACGGTGCCATCGGCCTGCTTCTTCCCCGCACCGACAAAAATCTTGGTGCCCGGCTTGAGGTCGCTCTTGTCGCCCATCACGTAAGTGACCACCGCGGTCTCCGGGGTGACCAGCACCTTCTTCTCGCCCCCCTTGTATTTGACGGTCAGCACCGGCCCCTCGACGCCAGCGACCGTCTGCTCGACATTGGCATTGGTCATTTTGGTGTTGGGCTTGAGATCCCAGTCGTAATGGCCTTCGCCCGTGCCGCGCATCGATTCCGGAAAGATGTGGACCTCGATGGCCTTTTGGCTGCCGTCGGGCTGCGTCATTCCGGTCGCGCCGACGAACATGCCCGGCTTGATGTCGGCCATCGTTGACTTCACGATCGCGACATACAGGCCAGGGTCGCTGATCGTCAGCTTGAACTCCGCGCCGTCACGATTCTTGACCACGTAGACAGGGCCGTCGACCTTTTCGATGGTGCCGCGGATGCGGACGGTTTCCTGCGCCGACGCGGGCACGGCGATACAGATCAA
>JBAVEE010000603.1:0-5539 GCA_049587575.1 Bradyrhizobium sp. | reverse complement strand
GGTCAAGGAATTTTCTAGGCTCGCAGGCAGTTAGCATGGTGACGTCATTCCCGGAGCGCTCGTGAAACCAGCGGACCCGGATGACGATCCAGCCGCAGCGATCCCAGGCTTTTATGACAGACAACAGACCCTATCGCCCCAATGTGGGAATCGCCCTGTTCAATGCCTCCGGCCGGGTGCTGATCGGACGGCGCTTTCGGGACGACGGACCGGAAATCATCCTTCCAGGCCTCGAGTGGCAGATGCCGCAAGGTGGTATCGACGCCGGCGAAAATCCACGCACTGCGGTGATGCGCGAGCTCTGGGAAGAGACCGGCGTGGCGAACGCCGAATATCTCGGCGAAACCGATTGGTTGAGTTATGAATTTCCGCCGTTCGCCGCCCCCTCATCGCACCGGCTCGCGAAATTCCGCGGCCAGCGGCAAAAATGGTTCGCGCTGCGCTTCACCGGTTCCGACGAACAAATCGATCCGCTGACGGCGCGCAACGGCCAGCCGCCGGAGTTCGATCAATGGCGATGGGAACGGCTCGACCTTGTCGCCGATCTCGTGGTGCCGTTCCGGCGCGATGTGTATCGGACCGTGGCGCGGAGCTTCGCGGCGTTCGTAACTCCCTCGAATCCGTCATCGTGAGGTGCGAGCGCCGCGGAGGACGGGACTGACCGATGAGCGGGACGCTAGTTTGACCCCGTGGCAAACGGACCGATCGCGACGACGTGGCAATCGCGGTCGTGCCTGGCGCAGTTGCCCAGGGCCGGACATCCAACTGCCGGCGCAGAATGCCGCCAGAACCAGGTGCAACCTGGTCCCGGCATCCTTGATCTCAAGCAAAGCAAGCGGGTCGGTGAACGCGAACCGCCGCTGCGGCAGCGGCCTTTGAGCATTTTCAAGCGAAGCGGAGACCGGTTCGCGTCGAGAAACCGCGTCAAAATCAAAAATCTGGAGCCCGTTTCGATTCAATCGAAACGGAAAAGGCTCTAGTGCAACGCAGTCGTGCTGATCTCGTGCTGGATGCTCTTGAAGTGATCGAGGCGTTCGATCGCATGGTCGAGCTCGGAGCCTTCCTTTTCCGAAAGCTTGGCCTGCATGTCGGAGATCGTGTCCGCGAACAGGGCCCGATCCAGCTCCTCCAGCGAGGTGGCGACGTCGGCCAATACCGTAAGGCCCTTGTCGGATACTTCCGCAAGACCGCCGAGCACGATGATCTTCTGCTTCGTGCCGCCGGTGGTGACGGTCAGAATACCCGGCCGAATCGCGGCCACGACCGGCGCGTGTCCGTACAACACGCCGAAATCACCCTCGACACCGGGAACATCGACCTGATCGACGTCTCCGGAGAAGGCGAGCTTTTCAGGCGAGACGAGATCGAAGTGGAAGGTGGCCATGGTGTAGTCCTGCGAATGGCGAGTGGCGAACGGCGAGTAGTGAAGGAAGAGAATGGCTTTTAACTATTCGCCATTCCCTATTCGCTATTCGCCCTCTTAGGCCGCTTCGGCGGCGAGCTTCTTGCCCTTTTCGACCGCTTCTTCGATGGCGCCGACCATGTAGAAGGCGGCCTCCGGAAGGTGATCGTACTTGCCTTCGCAGATGGCCCGGAAACCCTTGATGGTGTCGGCGAGATCGACGAACTTGCCGGGCGAACCGGTGAAGATTTCGGCGACGTGGAACGGCTGCGACAGGAAGCGCTCGATCTTGCGGGCGCGGGCCACGGCGATTTTGTCCTCTTCCGACAGTTCGTCCATGCCGAGAATGGCGATGATGTCCTGCAGCGACTTGTAGCGCTGCAGCACCTGCTGGACCATGCGCGCGGTCTGGTAATGATCCTCGCCGACAATCAGCGGCGACAGCATGCGCGAGGTGGAGTCGAGCGGATCGACCGCGGGGTAAATGCCTTTTTCCGAGATCGCACGGTTCAGCACCGTGGTCGCGTCCAAATGCGCGAACGAAGTCGCCGGCGCCGGGTCGGTCAAGTCGTCGGCCGGCACGTAGATCGCCTGCACCGAGGTGATCGAGCCCTTGTGGGTGGTGGTGATGCGCTCCTGCAGCGCGCCCATGTCGGTGGCAAGCGTCGGCTGATAACCCACGGCCGAAGGAATGCGGCCGAGCAACGCCGACACTTCGGAGCCTGCCTGGGTGAACCGGAAGATGTTGTCGATGAAGAACAACACGTCCTGGCCCTGATCGCGGAAATGCTCGGCGACAGTCAGACCGGACAGCGCAACGCGCATGCGGGCGCCGGGCGGCTCGTTCATCTGGCCGAACACCAGGGCGCATTTCGATTTGACGCTCGGATCGGGATGGTGCGGGTCGGCGTTGACCTTGGATTCGATGAACTCGTGATAGAGGTCATTGCCTTCGCGGGTGCGCTCGCCGACGCCAGCGAACACCGAATTACCGCCGTGCGCCTTGGCGACATTGTTGATCAGCTCCTGAATCAACACGGTCTTGCCGACGCCGGCGCCGCCGAACAGGCCGATCTTGCCGCCCTTGGCGTAAGGCGCGAGCAAATCGACCACCTTGATGCCGGTGACCAGAATTTCGGCCTCGGTAGCCTGGTCGGTATAGGTCGGCGCTTCCTGATGGATCGCGCGCATCCCCTCCGAGGCGATCGGGCCGGCTTCATCGATCGGCTCGCCGATCACGTTCATGATGCGGCCAAGCGTGCCGGCGCCGACCGGCACCTGGATCGGGCCGCCAGTGTCGCTGACTTCCTGACCACGGACCAGACCTTCGGTGGTATCCATCGCGATCGTCCGCACGGTGGATTCACCGAGATGCTGCGCAACTTCCAGCACCAGACGGTTCTTGCCGTTCGTGGTCGTGATGGCGTTCAAAATCGCAGGCAGATGACCTTCGAATTGGACGTCGACGACGGCGCCGATGACTTGCGTGATGCGTCCGGTCTGATTGGCAGGTGTAGCCATGAAACTCTCTCCTTCGAATTCGTATCTCAGCGTCCGTCAGTTTGATGCGCGTGCGCCGCTAGAGCGCCTCGGCACCGGAGATGATTTCGATCAACTCCTTGGTGATCATGGCCTGACGGGTCCGGTTGTAGATCAAGGTTTGCTTGCGGATCATGTCGCCGGCGTTGCGGGTGGCGTTATCCATCGCGCTCATCTGCGCGCCGTAGAACGAGGCGTTGTTTTCCAGCAGCGCGCGGAAGATCTGCACCGCGAGATTGCGCGGCAGAAGCCTGCTCAAAATCTCGTCTTCTTCCGGCTCGTATTCATAGGAGGTCGCCGGACCCGCCTTGGCGGCAGGGGTTTCCACCACCAGCGGGATGATCTGCTGCGCGGTCGGGACCTGTGAGATCACGGACCTGAAGCGCGAATAGAACAGCGTGCAGACGTCGAATTCGCCGGCTGCGAAGCGGGCGATGACTTTGCGGGCGATATCCTCTGCGTTGACGAAACCGAGCTGCCGAACCGAGCGCAGCTCGATATTCTCGACGATCTGCTTGTCGAAGTTGCGGCGCAGCTGCTCGTAGCCCTTGCGGCCGACGCAGAAGAATTTGACTTCCTTGCCCTGGTTGATCAGCGTCAGCGCCCGCTCACGAGCAAGCCGCACGATCGACGAATTGAACGCGCCGGACAGGCCGCGTTCACCGGTGCAGACCAGGAGCAGGTGCACCTGATCCTTGCCGGTGCCGGCGAGCAGCGTCGGCGCGCCAGGCGAGCCGGCGGCGGCCGCCGCGATGTTGGATATCACCGCGTCCATTTTTTCGGCGTAGGGACGCGCCGCCTCGGCGGCGGTCTGGGCACGGCGCAGCTTCGAGGCCGCGACCATCTGCATCGCCTTGGTGATCTTCTGCGTCGCCTTGGTGGAGGCGATGCGGACCCGCATGTCTTTCAGTGAAGCCATTCTCAGTTCACCCCGGCGATCCGATCCTCGATCCGACCGCAAGCCCCTCTTTCATCAGGCCCGGCGTTTGCGCCGGGCCGTGACGGCAAATTAAGCAAATGTCTTGGCGAAGCCCTCGACCACGCTCTTCAGCTTGGCGGCGGTATCGTCGCTGAGGTCGCGGGTTTCGCGGATGGTGTTGAGGATGTCGACGTTCTTGCCGCGCAACAGCGACAGCAGGCCGTCCTCGAAGCTGCGCACCTTGCCGATCGGAAGCGCATCGAGATAGCCGTTGACGCCGGCATAGATCACCACGACCTGCTCTTCCATTTTCAGCGGCGAGAACTGCGGCTGCTTCAACAGCTCGGTCAGCCGCGAACCGCGGTTGAGCAGGCGCTGCGTCGAGGCATCGAGGTCGGAGCCGAACTGCGCGAACGCCGCCATTTCGCGGTACTGTGCGAGTTCGCCCTTGATCTTGCCGGCGACCTTTTTCATCGCCTTGGTCTGCGCCGAGGATCCGACGCGCGACACCGAAAGACCGACGTTCACCGCCGGGCGAATGCCCTGGAAGAACAGATCGGTCTCAAGGAAGATCTGGCCGTCGGTAATCGAGATCACGTTGGTCGGGATGTAGGCCGACACGTCGTTGGCCTGGGTTTCGATCACCGGCAGCGCGGTCAGCGAGCCCGAGCCGTGCTCGTCGTTCAGCTTGGCGGCGCGCTCGAGCAGGCGGGAATGCAGATAGAACACGTCGCCGGGATAGGCTTCGCGGCCCGGCGGACGGCGCAGCAGCAGCGACATCTGACGATAGGCGACGGCCTGCTTGGAAAGATCGTCGTAGATGATGACGGCGTGCATGCCGTTGTCGCGGAAATACTCGCCCATGGTGCAGCCGGTGAACGGCGCGATGTATTGCATCGGCGCCGGGTCGGAGGCGGTGGCGGCGACGACGATCGAATATTCCAGCGCGCCCTGTTCTTCGAGCACCTTGACGAACTGGGCAACGGTCGAACGCTTCTGGCCGATCGCGACATAGACGCAATACAGCTTGATCTTCTCGTCCGGCTGCGCGTTGAGCGGCTTCTGGTTGAGAATCGTGTCGAGCGCGATCGCGGTCTTGCCGGTCTGACGGTCGCCGATGATCAGCTCGCGCTGGCCGCGGCCGACCGGGATCAGCGCGTCGATGGCCTTGAGGCCGGTCGCCATCGGCTCGTTGACCGACTTGCGCGGAATGATGCCGGGCGCCTTGACGTCGACGCGCTTGCGTTCGGTAGACTGGATCGGCCCCTTGCCGTCGATCGGATTGCCGAGCGCATCGACCACGCGGCCGAGCAGGCCCTTGCCCACCGGCGTATCGACGATGGCGCGGGTGCGCTTGACGGTCTGGCCTTCCTTGATCTCGCGGTCGGCGCCGAAGATCACGATGCCGACGTTGTCGGTCTCGAGATTCAGCGCCATGCCGCGGGTGCCATTCTCGAACTCGACCATCTCGCCGGCCTGGACGTTGTCGAGGCCATAGACGCGGGCAATGCCGTCGCCGACGGACAACACCTGTCCAACTTCGGAAACTTCAGCCTCCTGGCCGAAATTCTTGATCTGGTCCTTCAGGATCGCGGAAATTTCCGCGGCGCGGATGTCCATCAGCCTGCCTCTTTCATCGCGTGCTTGATCGAATTGAGTTTGGTGCGAAGCGAACTATC
>JBAVEE010000602.1:0-5149 GCA_049587575.1 Bradyrhizobium sp. | reverse complement strand
GCATCCGCCATCACCACTTCGACCAGCCGCTTCACCAGAGTGGTTTCGATGGTGGTGTAGGGACGGCCCTCGATGCGCAGCGAGGTTTGCCCGCGGCGGCCGCCCAGCAGAACGTCGATCATCGAATAGATCAGGCTCGAATCCACGGTCGCGAGGCCGAAATTTTCCCACTCCTCGGCCTTGAACACGCAGAGTACCGCGGGCAACGGGATCGAATTCATGTAGTCGCCGAACCGCACCGAGGTGATGCGGTCGAGCGACACTTCGACGTTATCGGAGGTGAAGTTGCGCAGACTGGTGGTCATCAGCCGCACCAGCCGGTCGAAAACGATTTCGAGCATCGGCAGACGCTCGTAGGAAACCATCGCCGAATCGATGATCGCGCGAATGCCGGAATTGTCGTCGAGGTTGACTTCGCCGACATTGAATCCGAGCAGGTTGTCGATTTCCTCCTGCGACAGGACCCGCTCGCCGCCGTTCTTGCCGCCACCGAAGTCGCGGCTGCCGTCTTCGACCATGGCGGCCCATTGCAGCGCCATCGTGCCGGAGAGTTCATTGGCCGCGGCCGCTTCCGCGGCTTCCGCCGGATCCTCGGAATCCAGCGACGCTTCCCATTGGGCTGCAATGGCATCCTGGTCGACTGGATCGTTGCCCGCCATGATTCTAAATCCGTCTCGTCACTGAATGACGATTTCCTTGAACAGCACAGCACTGACCTGATTTGGCGCGACCGCCGCATTGACGCGCCGGGTCATTTCTTCCTTCAGGCGAAACAGCCCTGCCGATCCGTTGAGATCGCTCGATCGCAGCTCGCGCATATAGGTTTGAAAGATGTCGGTGACGCGCGGCAGCGTCGGCTTGATCGCCTCGACCTGCTTTTCTTCCTTGACCTCAAGCACCACCTTGACCTTGAGATACTGCACGCGCTCGCCGGGCAGGCCGACCAGATTGACCAGCAGCTCCGGCACGTCGACGTAAACCGGCGGTTTCGGCGGCGGCGCCTCCGCGTGCGCTTCCTCGCCGTGGTGCCGCAAGAACAGCAACCATGTCGCCGCGCCGCCGGCGATCACCAGCACGACGACCGCGGCGATGATCAATTTGAGCTTGCCCTTGGGCGCGACCGCTTCCGGAACGTCCGCGGCGCCTTCTGCCTGATCGGTGTCTGCCATCGCCCGCCCGGTCCGGTTTGGAAGTAACTCGATGCCGGCAGGCGGCCCCATGACGCGATACAAATGCCGCCAGCACTGCGCTCTCAATCCGGACGCTAAGGTAATAATGGTTAATGGAACCTTTCTTTTGCCCCCCAGCTAGGAAAAAGTTGCCGGGCAAACATGGTCAACAAGACCTTATTGCCGCCCGCGCGGCGGCCCTCCAAAAAACTTAAGTCATTGTAAAATAAACGATTTCCGCGATGGCACGGCTTTCGCTCTGTGCTTTGCGAACCGCGGCTTGGGAGAGCCTCGGCGGTTCGCAGGATCCGCAATCAGCCTGGGAGGGTTTGGCCGCGGATCATTCAGGGGAGAACCAGCGATGCAGAACGCGCTTCTGATCGGACTTTCGCGGCAAACGATACTGGAACGGCAGTTGGACGTCATCGCCAACAACGTCGCGAACGTCAACACGTCAGGCTACAAGGCCGACAGTTCACTGTTTGAGGAATTTCTGAAGTCGGGCGCGCACGAAGACAACTTCGTGGGGAACGACCGCCGCGTCAGCTTCGTCCAGGACCGCGGCACCTTCCGGGATTTTTCGCAAGGCGCCGCCGAGCAAACCAAAAATCCGCTGGATGTTGCCGTCGACGGCTCCGGCTTTCTGGTGGTGCAGACGCCAGCGGGCGAGCGCTATACCCGTGACGGCAGCATGATGCTCAATAACCAGGGCCAGCTCGTGACGGCCGCGGGCAATCCGGTTCTCGGCACCGGCGGCCCCATCGTCTTTCAGCCGACCGACCATGACATCAATATTACGCCCGACGGCACCATCACCGTGGTGGAAGGCGATAGCAGGACAGATTCGCTGCGCGGCAAGCTGCGCCTGGTCAGCTTCCCCGACGCGCAGAAGCTTTTGAAGGAGGGCTTGAACCTCTACACCGCCGGAGAAGGTTCGGCGGCGCAGCCCGACGTCAAATCCGCAGTCCGCCAGGGTTTCATCGAGAAGTCCAACGTCAACGCCGTTGCGGAGATGAGCCGCATGATCGAGGTCACGCGCGCCTACTCGCAAATTTCGACGCTGCTGCAGCAGCAGAGTGACCTGCAAAAAACCGCAATCCAGCAACTCGCCGACGTACCGGCCTAGCGGCCATTCAGGAGACTATCCATGCAAGCCCTTCACACCGCTGCGACCGGAATGGCGGCCCAGGAACTCAACGTCCAGGTCATCTCCAACAACATCGCGAACCTGCGCACCACCGGCTACAAGAAACAGACCGCCTCCTTCCAGGATTTGATCTACCAGCATGTCCGCCGGATCGGCGCTCAGTCCTCGGAGCAGGGCACCATCCTGCCGGTGGGCATCGATATCGGCGGCGGCGTCCAGACCGTCGGCACGCCACGATCGATGACCCAGGGCACCCTTTCGCAGACCGGCAACGATCTCGATCTCGCGATCACCGGCGAAGGCTTCTTCAAGATCCTGATGCCGGACGGCACCTTCCAATATACGAGGGACGGCACCTTCCAGATGGACAACACCGGGCGCATCGTCAACGCGCAGGGATATCCGGTACAGCCGACGATTACGATACCGCAAAATGCTTCGGGCCTGACCGTCAACGCCCAGGGCCAGGTCTCGGTGATGTTGCCGGGATCGTCGACAATTACGTCCACGATCATCGGCCAGATCGGCCTCACGCGATTCGTCAACAAGGCCGGCCTGCAGCCGGTCGGAAACAACCTGTTCATCGATACGCCGGCGTCCGGCCCGCCGCAGGACGGTCTCGCCAACCTCCTGGGCTACGGAGCCATCACGCAAGGCAGCCTCGAACAGGCCAATGTCGACGTGGTCTCGGAAATGTCCGACCTGATCGCCGCGCAACGCGCCTACGAAATGAATGCCAAGGTGATCACCGCCGCCGACCAGATGCTGCAATCCACCACCGCGCTGTTCCGCTGAGGGAGCTGATGATGACCGCCCGTTCGCTTATCCTTGCCGTCCTGCTCGCCGCCCTGCCCGTCACGGCGTTCGCCCAGGACAACGAGCAGGTCATCGCCGCACCGGTGCTTCGCGCCAACGTCACCGTCGAAAGCGACGTGGTGCGGATCGGGGACGTGATCGACAACGCCGGCACGGCGGCGCAGATCGCGATCTATCGCGCGCCCGATCTCGGCACCACCGGCTCGCTGCCGACCCCGCAGCTGATCGCCGCGCTGCAAGCGCATCAGGTGATCGGCGTCGACACCAGAGACATCAAGGCGGTCTCGGTGACACGGCTGTCACGTACGCTTGACAGCAAGGAGATCGAATCCCAGGTCGCCCACGCGCTCGAACATCGCAAGGGCCTCGGCGACGCCGCCAACCTCAGCCTGACATTCGACCGCAACGTGCAGGACGTCCGGCTGGAGGCGTGGAACACCGGCGCCCTGCAGCCGTCCTCGATCTGGTTCGAGCCCCGTACCGGCCGCTTCGATGTCAGCTTCGAAATCGCCAATGAGACCAACAGCGCGCGCACAAAGCTGCGCTTTACCGGCATTGCCATCGAAACCGTGGAAACCGCCGTACTGGCGCGCAGCGTCGAACGCAATGAAATCCTGAAATCCTCCGACGTGATCACCGAGCGGCGCCCGAAAGCCGAAGTTGGCAGTGACGTCGCGGCCCGTGATCGCGCCGTCGGAATGCAGGCGCGAAGACAGATTCGTGCCGGTCAGCCGCTAAGGGCTGCCGATCTCGCCAAGCCGGATCTGGTGCAACGCGACGACAATGTCACCCTGATCTACGAATCCAGCGGTCTCTATCTCACCATTCGCGGCAAGGCGCTGGAGAATGGCACCGAGGGCGACACGGTCAACGTTCTCAATCTGCAATCGCAGCGCGCGGTGTCCGGCGTCGTCATCGGCCGCAGGCAGATCGCGATTTCGATCGCAACGCCGCGGCTTGCCGCCGCCACGGATCCATCCTCCACGATCGGAGCAACCGAACCGACTGCGCCGGTTTCGGTCGCCGCCAGCACCAGCGCCCAGATGTCTCCAAAAGCCGAGTAAAGTACAATGTTGACTTCCAGTATCAATCGCATCGCGCTCACCGGCACCTTGTTGACCATCGTCACCATCGCGGGCGGCTGTTCGTCGATCGACCGGCTTTCCCAGATCGGCGAGCAGCCGAAGCTGTCGGAGATCGATAATCCCACGACCAAGCCCGGCTACAAGCCCGTGCAGATGCCGATGCCGAAACCGGAAGCAGTTTCCTACAACGCCAACTCCCTGTGGCGAAACGGCTCGCGGTCGTTCTTCAAGGATCAGCGCGCGCATCAGATCGGCGATCTCCTGACCGTCACGGTCAACATCACCGACCAGGCCAACTTCGCCAACGAGACCCAGCGCAGCCGCATCGTCACCGAAGATTCCGGGATTACCTCCTTCCTCGGCAGCAACCTGCTGGCCGGAAAGACCACCGCCCTTCCCGGCCGCCTCCTGACCGCGGACACCAACTCGTCGAGCGACGGCAAGGGTTTGATTCAACGGCAGGAAACCCTGCAGACCAACATTGCTGCCGTCGTCACCCAGTTGTTGCCGAACGGCAATCTGGTGGTCGAAGGCAAGCAGGAGGTCCGTGTCAATTTCGAAAAACGCGAGCTGATCGTCGCCGGCATCGTGCGGCCGGAAGACATCCAGAGCGACAACACCATCGATTCCAGCAAGATCGCGCAGGCCCGGATCGCCTATGGCGGCCACGGCACGCTCACCGACATTCAGCAGCCGCGTTACGGCCAACAGGTGATGGACGTGCTGCTGCCGTTCTAGCCAGGGCATCAATAACGAGCTCCCACATCGCATCGCGAACCTAGGCGCGGTGAGATGTCCTACGCGGCCTCCGCCAGCTCCCCTGGCGGAGGCCGCGATCGTTTTTGGAAAACGCCGCGGTCGATGGGCAAGCGGCTCAGGCGTCGACGATCTTCGCATGCCGGTCGGCATGTTCAGGGCTCACGGAGGAGTTG
>JBAVEE010000601.1:0-7621 GCA_049587575.1 Bradyrhizobium sp. | reverse complement strand
GCATGTGCATGATGTACCATGCGCAGGAGAAAATCGTGAACGTGCCCGGCTCCGAACAGACCGGTCAGCGCGGCGGCATTCACAACTCCGTCACCCGGGTCGTTTTGAAGCCGACGCATATGATCGGCGGCTATGCGCAACAATCCTATGGTTTCAATTACTACGGCACGGTTGGCTCCAACCGCGACGAATTCGTCATCATCCGCAAAATGTCGAAAGTCGATTGGCTGGACACGCCGAACGCCGATCAGCCAGCTAATCCCCGTCTGGAGGCCGCAGAATGAAGATCCGTGCTCAAATTGCGATGGTGCTGAACCTCGACAAGTGCATCGGGTGTCACACCTGCAGCGTGACCTGCAAGAACGTGTGGACCAGCCGCGAGGGCATGGAATACGCATGGTTCAATAACGTCGAGACCAAGCCCGGCATCGGATATCCGAAAGATTGGGAAAATCAGACGCGCTGGAAAGGCGGCTGGAAGCGCAAGCGCAACGGTTCGATCGAGCCGCGCATCGGCGGCAAGTGGCGGGTACTGGCGAATATCTTCGCCAATCCCGATCTGCCCGAAATCGACGACTACTACGAGCCGTTTACCTTCGACTACCAGCATCTGCAGAAGGCGCCCGAGATGTCGGCGATGCCGACGGCCCGTCCAAGATCGCTGATCTCAGGCGAGCGGATGGAAAAGATCGAATGGGGCCCGAATTGGGAGGAAATCCTCGGCGGTGAATTCGCCAAGCGGTCGATGGACGCAAATTTCGAGGGCGTGCAGAAGGACATCTACGGTCAGTTTGAAAACACCTTCATGATGTACCTGCCGCGGCTGTGTGAGCATTGCCTCAATCCGGCCTGCGTGGCGGCGTGCCCATCGGGCGCGATCTACAAGCGCGAGGAAGACGGCATCGTCCTGATCGATCAGGACAAGTGCCGGGGCTGGCGCATGTGCGTCTCCGGCTGCCCGTACAAGAAGATTTATTACAACTGGTCGTCGGGCAAATCCGAGAAATGCATCTTCTGCTATCCGCGCATCGAGGCCGGCCAGCCAACGGTGTGCTCGGAGACCTGCGTCGGACGCATCCGCTACCTCGGCGTGGTGCTTTACGACGCCGACCGGATTGCCGAGGCGGCGAGCAAGCCGGATGAGCGCGACCTCTATCAGGCCCAACTCGACATCTTTCTCAATCCCAACGATCCCGCGGTGATTGCCGAAGCGGAGCGGCAGGGCATACCGCATGCCTGGCTTGAGGCCGCCAAGATATCGCCGATCTGGAAGATGGCGATGGAATGGAAGGTCGCTTTCCCGCTGCATCCGGAATACCGCACCTTGCCGATGGTCTGGTACGTGCCGCCGTTGTCGCCGATCACTTCCGCCGCCTCCGCCGGCAAGATCGGGCTCGACGGCGAAATGCCGGACGTCAAGTCGCTGCGCATTCCGATGAGGTATCTCGCCAACCTGCTGACCGCGGGCGACGAAAAGCCGGTGACGCTCGCGCTTGAGCGCATGCTGGCGATGCGCGCCTATATGCGGGCCAAGACGATCGATGGCGTCGTCGACGAGGCGATTGCCCGGCGGGTAGGACTGAAGGCCGCGCAGATCGATGAAATGTACCAGATCATGGCGATCGCCAACTACGAAGACCGTTTCGTCATTCCTACCGCGCACCGAGAACTTGGCGCCGACGCCTACGATATGCGTGGCTCCTGCGGTTTTACCTTCGGAAATGGCTGTTCCGGCGGCGAAAGCGAGACGAACCTGTTTGGCTCGCCGCGCAAGGCAAGAAACCCGATGGAGGTCGCGTGATGAGAACGTTCAAGGTGCTGTCCGCACTGCTGAGTTATCCGACCGAAGCGTTGATCGAAGCCGCGCCCGAGTTTTTGGCGGTGCTCGATTCCGAAAAGCTGGTGCCTAAGGCATGTCGCAAGGCCGTCGACTTGTTGATCGAAGAAATTGCCCTTGGTGAAGTCTACGACCTCCAGGAACGCTACGGTCTGTTGTTCGACCGCAGCAAGACGCTCGCCTTGCATCTGTTCGAACATGTCCATGGTGAAAGCCGCGACCGCGGCCAAGCCATGGTCGATCTGAAAGCCATGTACGAAAAAGCCGGGCTCATCATCGCGGCCAACGAGTTGCCGGATTACGTGCCGCTGTTGCTCGAATTCCTGTCGACCCAGCCGCTCACGGAAGCGCGCGAACTGCTCGGACAGACGGCGCATATCCTTGCGGCCCTGGCCGAGCGGCTCGGCCGGCGCCAATCCAGCTACAGGGCGATTTTCGATGCACTGGTCGCGATCGCGGCGGAGGCCCCGCGGCGCGATATCGTGGACGAATTGCTGAAGAGCCCGGATACCGACCCGATGGATCTCGTGGCGCTCGATGCCGCCTGGGAAGAGGAAGAAGTGCGGTTCGGCCCGGGAACGCAGGGACAAGGCGCTTGCGGTCACGAAGGCCTGATCGCGAAGCTTCGCCATGCCAAGCGCGCGGTCGGTCCCGCGCCGTCACCCCAGCAGTGAGGAGCGAGGCGCCATGCAAACGCTCAATTCGATAGTCTATGGCTGGTATCCCTACCTCTGTTTGACCGTGTTTCTGTTCGGCAGCCTGTTCCGGTTCGATCGCGAGCAATATACTTGGCGAAGCGGATCGAGCCAGCTGTTGCGGCGGCGGCAACTGATGTGGGGCTCCAATCTTTTCCATGTTGGCATCCTCGTGATTTTTGTCGGTCATTTCGTCGGGCTTTTGACCCCGATCTGGGTGTTCGACATGCTCGGCGTTTCCCATGGCTTCAAGCAAATGCTGGCGATCGTTGCCGGGGGTGTTGCGGGCCTTATGTGTCTGGTCGGGATTTCCCTGCTGACGCACCGGCGTCTGTTCGATCCCCGTATCCGGGCCAATTCCTCGTTCGGAGACACCGCGATCCTGTTGCTGCTGTTCGCCCAATTGCTGCTGGGGCTTGCGACCATTCCGGTGTCGTTCGGTCATCTCGACGGCCATGAAATGGTAAAGTTCATGGCGTGGGCTCAAGGAATCCTGACGCTGCAACCGGATGTCGCCGCCAACATTCTGGACGTGCATCCAATTTTCAAGGCGCATCTGCTGCTGGGCATGACGATCTTTCTGCTCTTTCCGTTCACGCGGCTGGTTCACGTCTGGAGTGCGCCGGTTTGGTATCTCGGCCGCCGAGGCTATCAGGTCGTCCGCAGCCGCGGCCGCGCCGTGCGCCCGATTCAACCCGCGGAGTAGGTCATGGATTGCTCGGTCACCAATACGCTGCCGAAGCCGAAGACCATTACCGTCAACGGCATCGTGATTGCGCGCGAGGTCATCGCCCGCGAAGTGCAAAATCATCCGGCCGCGAAGCCAATCCTGGCCTGGCAGGCGGCGGCGCGCGCGCTTGTGGTGCGCGAATTGTTGCTGCAGGAATCCGCGAGGCTCGATATCCGGGCCGAACCGCTACGCGATCCGGAAGGGCGCAGCGAGACCGCGGAGGAGGCGGCGATGCGGGTCCTGATCGAGCGCGAAGTGGTCACGCCGCAGCCCGACGAGGCTGCCTGCCTTCGTTTCTACGAGCAGAACCGACAGCGCTTTCGCTCGGGCGACCTTTATGAGGCCGCGCATATCCTCATCGCGGCTCCCCACACCGACGTCGCCGCGCGGGCCACTGCCCGGACGACGGCGGACGCTATTCTGTCAGCGGTCAGGGCGGACCCCGCGCTGTTCGCCGAATTCGCGCGCAGCCATTCTGATTGCAAGACCTCGGCGCAAGAAGGTGGCCGTCTCGGCCAGTTGACGCGCGGCCAGACTGTCGCCGAATTCGAGACCGCGCTGCAACGCATGCGGCCGGGTGAATTTGCCATCGCGGAGACTCGCTACGGATTTCATGTGGTGCGGCTCGATCATCACGCGCCGGGGCAGTTGCTTCCTTTCGAACTCGCGCGCGACCGCATCGCCGATTACCTCACAACCAGCGTCCAGCATCGTGCCCTGGCGCAGTATGTCTCGGTCCTGGCCGGTCGCGCCGAGATCACGGGTGTCACTCTGGCGGCGGCAGGGTCGCCGCTGTTGCAGTAGGAGCGAACCATGCAGCTCGGCGAGATCATCCGCAGCTTCGGCGAGGAAGCGCCGGCCGGTGAGGCGCTGCTCGCCTGCAACGACATCGTGCTGTTCGCGCGCGTCGGCGAAGCAGCGGTTCGCTATGAGGAGACGGTGGGCGAATACGCCGCCGGCGCCGTGCGGCGGTTCGCCAACCTGGCTGCCAGCGAGGACTGGTTGGGCCTGATGAACGTCGTCGAGCGCGCGGACGATCCGGCAATGGGCTGCCTGACCTATATGGTCAACTGGTCGCTGAAGCAGGACGAGACACCTGCGGTCCCGGCCCACGTCGGTTGCACGTGCGGAGGGGGCGGAGGTTGCTCGTGAACATTGAGCCCGATCAGGAGACGGTTATGGAAGAATCGCGCGGCCTCGCCAGGGTCGGTATTCTCGTGATCTCCGATCGCGCCAGCCGGGGCGAATATAACGACAAGAGCGGCAAGGCCATTAACGAGTTCCTGAACAGGACGGTTCAGTCGAACTGGATCGCTGTCATGAAAATCGTCCCCGATGGTGTGGATAGCGTGGCGAAAGCGCTTCTCGAGATGTCGGACGGTGAGGATTGCGACCTTGTTCTGACCACCGGCGGCACCGGGCCGGCGCCGCGGGACCTCACCCCGGAAGGAACGCGCATGGTCATCACGCGCGAATTGGAAGGATTTGGCGAATTGATGCGCCGCGTCAGCCTGGAGCACGTTCCGACCGCCATTCTGTCGCGCCAGACCGCCGGTACGCGCGGACACTGCCTGATCGTCAATCTGCCGGGGCGGCCCTCGGCGATCGATGTCTGCCTGAACGCGGTCTTTCCCGCGATTCCGTACTGTCTCGACCTGATCGGCGCCCGTCACATTGAGGTGAACCCTGATGTCTGTCACGCCTTCCGCCCCGGCGCATGAGCTTTCGTCCGAGCACGTCCAATCGGTCGCGGCGATCGTCTACGCCAACGAGGTCTATCCCGACGCGGTTTTCAAGACGCTGGTGCAACGATGCCGCGCCTTGGGACTGACGCTCGCCGGCGTCCTGCAGCATCAGGCGTTCGAGAGCGGAGACCGGCGATGTGACGTGATTCTCGAGGATCTCGCGACCGGCCATCGCACCGCGCTGTTCGAGAACCGCGGCGCTGGCGCGCGCGGATGTCGTCTGGACGAGGCGGCCTTGGCGGAAGCCACCGCGAGGGTCGAGGGAAGCTTCGAGCATGCGCCGCATCTGCTTGTGCTCAACAAATTCGGAAAGGTCGAGTGCGAAGGCGGCGGGCTGCGTGACCTGATTGCGGACGCCATCGACAGGGAAATCCCGGTCATCATCGGCGTGCCACGACGCAATCTGGACGCCTGGCGAAATTTCGCTGGCGAATTCGCGGTTGAGCTATCGGATCACTCGGGCGAAGTCGAACGCTGGCTGGACGGCCTGCGGTAGCGTGGCCTTGCACGCTTGTATGCCTCGGCCACGTACTTCGCGGGCGGTCGGATTTCGTCATATTTTCCCGCTCTCGTGCTGCTCGCCGCAGTGTGAGGACGATCCGCTCGCGAGCTTGAGCCTCGCAGAGCGGTTGAGCGCCCGACAGGGATATTCGCATCGGCTTCCGTGCTCAGGGTCGTCGCGCTTCACTCCGCCGGCTTGTATCCGTCGTTCAGGGTCGTGAGGAATGCGATGATGTCGGCTTCGTCCTGCGCCGTCATCGCCGGCGTTTCGCCTGGATGTCGGTCGAAGGGCGGATCGCTCACGTCGACATTGGCCCGATACTGCAATGGAATGTCGTTGAATTTCTGGACCGCCCCGTCAGCCGCACGCGGATAGATTTTCTCCGGGCTGGTGTCGCGGAAATTGTAGAAATCGAGCACCTGCTGCAGCGTCTGGAACACCCCGTTGTGGAAGAACGCGCGGCGCATGGCGGTGTTACGCAGGGTCGGCGTCACGAACATTCCGCAAAATTGCGTCTGGTCGGCGATGTCGGTGCGAACGGGTCCGCAGACCCCGAGATCGAAATACCGGGAGTCCCCGTTATCCGCGAGCGCGGCATTGCGCGGCGCCCCCAGGGCTTCATACTGGTGATCGGTAAAGAGCGGCGGCAACCCATCGCGAGACGGCTGCGAAATATGGCAGCCGCCGCAATTGGCCTTGTCCGGATCATTGAACAAACGATAGCCGCGCATTTCGCTGTCGCTGAGGCGGGCCTTGCCCTCCAGCCAATAATCGAACTTGCTGGTATAGGGGTGAAAGCCCGGCTCCTCGATCTCATAGCGTGCGACCGCGAACATTGCCTCGGAAACCAGCATCTGCGGGTTTCGGAAAATGTTCTCGCCGAACAGGTCCGTAAAGCCTTTGGCATAAGGCGCATAATGGAGCTTCCCGGCGATTTTTTCGATGCTGCCACCGTCCATCTCGCGCGGGTCAAGAAGAGGACCAGCCGCCTGCATCTGAAGCGTGTTAACGCGGCCGTCCCAGAACAAACCGCCCTGCGGAACGATGTTAGCCGCGCTCTGCGAAGGCTGCGTCGCGGTCTTCTGCGCGCGGGGCGAGGTTTGGGCGGCTGCGGCCATCTGCGCCATATTCACGTTCTCGGCTTCCCGGTCATCCGGGCCGATGCTGAATTCCGGCTGTCGTTCCAGATACGTCAGCGAGGGGACGGCACGCGCGCCCTGTCGCGTCAGCGTGGGGCCGCCGAGCATGACCGGTCCGTCGTTCGGCGGGCCATAGGCGTGGTCCGGACTGTGACACGAGACACAGGACAACTTTCCCGACGACGACAGGCTCGGGTCGTAAAATATTTGCCGGCCGAGTTGCGCCATCGCGGAAAGGGGCGCGGCGGGGCGGCGGACGAGATGGATCGGATGCGGGTTTTCTCCGGGCAAACCTTGCGGTTCGGCCGCGAAGACGGCGCCGGCCCAGAGGCCGACGCCGATAAGCCACAAGAGTGTGCGGCCGTGCATGATTGATCGCTCAGTGGCCGTGATCGTGATCGTGGTCGTGGTCGTGGTCGTGCGAGCTCGCAACCACGGTGCCCGTCGACGGATCGAGGAAGAGCTTGTCGTCGCGATCGCCCCGACGGAAGTCGAACATGTCGTCGATCGAACCGGTGCTGGCATCGAAGGAGCCGCCGCCGATACGCTCGCCCCTAAGCCAGTTGTCCTCGATGAAGCGCACCACGGAGGCCTGCGAGATCCGTTCGTGGCTGACGTAGTTAGACTTGGCGTAGGGCGAAACCACGATGAACGGGATGCGCGTGCCGGGGCCGCAGCGTCCGTTCACAGGCTTGCCGTTGACGCCGTAGGGCTGAAGGCCCGTGCCGCACTTGCCGGGGCCGTTCACCTGATCGGCGGTGGCATCATATGAAGCGCTCGTAGGCGTAACATAGGCGTGGTCGTACCAGCCGTCCGAGTCGTCATATGTGACGATTACGGCAGTGTCCTTCCAATCAGGTTGGTGCTGCAGGAAGTTGATGAGCGAGACCACTCCCTCCTGCTCATCGAGCGGATCGGAATAGCCCGGGTGGCTGTCCTGATAGGCGGGCAGCTTGATGTAGGAGACCGCCGG
>JBAVEE010000600.1:0-1951 GCA_049587575.1 Bradyrhizobium sp. | reverse complement strand
GGCCAAGGCCTTGTCGAGATCGCGCATTCCGTGCCCCGTACTTTGCAGTACAAAGTATACGCGATCGCAAAGTGAAGGCAAGCCCGTGTCAGCAAGCCTGTGTCGGCGAGCCTTGCGTGATGTTGCTCACACGGATCCGAACGGTTCGGCCCGGTGCTTCACGTTGCCGTTAGATGTGAAGCCGTTCACATCGGAATTTCGCAATCGGTTTATTGCAGGGCGCAACCGCTTGATGGGAGCTATCCGTGCCGTCACCTCGCAACCAGAACCCGGAAAATCGCCGCTTCGACTGGCCGGGAATCTTCCGAACCCTGCTGGTGCAGGTGCTGGTTCTGTCCGCGCTGTCGTGGGGGTTCGTCCGCTATGTGAACTGGTCGTCGGACCGGGCTTGGGCGGAATTTTCCAGCGCCAGCGAGCGCGCTGCGCCCGCCGCGAGACCTCGCCCGCCGTCGACGACGCCGGATCCGGCCGTGCGGGTTCGCTCGACCTGCGCGCGAAGGGTTTGAGACGGCTATTCCGAAACCGTCTGCACCACGCTGCCGATCGGACGCGCGCTCGAGACCGGCACTTTCATATCCTTGAGCAGGGCCTCGTCATATTCGGGCAAGGTTTCGAACGGCGCCTTGGCCTTCATCTGCACCACCTTGTAACCGCCGGCCTTGAGGCGGCGAAGCAGGGTCGGCAGGGCTTCCGCGGTGTGCTTCTGGAAATCGTGCATCAGGATGATGCCCTTGCCCTGCTTGTCGAGCTTGGTCATGACGGTATTGACGATCTGCTCGGCGTTCTTCGCCCTGAAGTCGAAGGAGTCGAGATCGCATGAAAACATCGCGATGTTGCGGGTGCCGAGATAGGCCATCGCCGCCGGGCCATGCTGCAGTTCCGGAAAGCGGAAGAACGGCGAGGGGGCTGCGCCCAGCGCCAGCTTGACCGCGCTGTAACCCTTTTCGATCTCGTCCTTGGCGAGCTGCTCGGTCATCTTCTTGGAATTCAGGTTGGCGTGCGACCAGGTATGCGCGCCGATGGTATGACCGGCCGCGGCCACCTGCCTGAGGATCTCCGGATGATAGGTGGCATGCTTGCCGATCGGGAAAAACACCGCCTTGGTGCATTCGTCGGCGAGCGCCTTGAGCACGGCGGGCGTGTTGCCTGGCCACGGGCCGTCATCGAAGGTCAGCACGACTTCCTTGTCGGTGAGAAAGTCGAACTGCTTGAAATGCTGAAAGCCGAAGCCCGGTCCGCCCGTGGTGTCGATTTCCACCACGCGGGCAACGCCGAGCGCATCGGGATTGGCGCACACCGCCTTCGCTTGCGCAGCGGCAGCGGCGGGAGCCTGGTCCGGAATGGTGCCGGTGGCCTCGACCTCGTCGTGGGGGGCGGTGGATTTGGCGGCGGCGACCTCTGCAAGCGGCGCGGCCGGCGCGGCGCTGACGGTCTGGGGAGCGGCCAGATCGCCGCGCGGGGTCGCTGTCCAGAACCATACGCCGGCGATGACAACAGCGGCCACCACACTCGCCAACATCAGACCCAACGCGTTACGCATGGTTACTATTCCTCAAACACGGAAGATAAAATCGTGGTCAGGTCATTTATGGGAAATAGTGTTAACGCCGCACCAACGCGGCGCCGGTTCCCCTGCGCCAAATTGGCGCTCATTGAGAGGGTCGCCGAAGGACACATTCCGCCCACAGCGATTTCTAACGAATTTTCTAACGGGATCGATACCGGCTCGGGGGAACAATGCGCGTCCGCGTGACAGACGTCACAATTTGGCCGCCGAGTGACAGACGTCACAATCCGAACCACGGGGTTGAGCCACTGACAGGAATCAACTACCCGCCGCCGACCCGGCGGCGAACCAACGGGAGCCGAAAATGACCGCATCTCGCACCAGGACGCTTCGCCAGACAGGTCTCGTGCTGGCTGTCGCCGTCTCCGTCGCCGCGCTGTCGTT
>JBAVEE010000599.1:0-1751 GCA_049587575.1 Bradyrhizobium sp. | reverse complement strand
CATCTCGACATTCGGCAGGTGGCCGAGCAGCACCCGATGGGCGTGCAGCGCGCCTTTCGGGTTTCCCGTCGTGCCCGAGGTGTAGATGATGATGGCGGGATCCTCGGCCGAGGTATCGAGCGTCGCGAACTGGTCGGATGCGGCTTCGACCTGCGACCAGAACGATCTGGCTCCATCCGGAGCGGCGGCGCCGGTAACATAGACATGCTGCAGGTCAGGCAGCCGGTCGCGGATTTTCGCGATCTTCTGCCAACCCGCCTCGTCGGTGACGAGGGCTTTGGCGCCGGAATTCGACAGGCGGAATTCCAGCGCGTCCTCGCCGAACAGCGCGAACAGCGGGATCGACACCAGGCCGGAACGCCACGCCGCCAGATGCACGACCGGCAATTCCAGCGACTGCGACAGGAACACCGCGACCCGATCGCCGCGCGTCAGCCCGCCGGCCTTCAGCACATTGGCGAAACGGCGCGACATCGCAGCCATCTCGTCGAACGAGGTGCGCTGCGCACCCCCGTCCTCGTCGACATAGATCAGCGCCAGCCGGCCGGTGCCGTCGGCATGGCGGTCGCAGCAGGCACTGGCGATGTTGAACCGCGCCGGGATGTCCCAGCGGAAGTCGCGGTAGAGTTTTTCGTAGTCGGTGGTTTCGGTGAGCATGAACGCCAGACTAGACCATCGCCGTCGCAGCACAAACACCTTCCGTCACTGACGGGGAATCAGCGCGTCGCCCGCTCCATCGCCAGTTCCGCCTCAAGGCTTGCGACGTCGCGATAGACCGAAACGACGGCAAGCACGCGTCCGCCGCTCTTGTATCGCAGCAGGCAGTCTTTCGCGGCGATATTGCCGTCCACCTCGATTTCGTCCCACTTTTCGGCGTGACCTACATAGTTGATCGGCAGGTCGTAATGCTGGCTCCAGAAGAACGGCACGGCATCGAAGACTTCGCGCTGTCCCAGCATGTTGCGCGCGGCGGTCTGTCCCTGGCGTTGCGCCACCACCCAGTGTTCGACACGGATGTTCTCGCCGGAATGCGGGTCCGGCCAGCGCGCAATATCGCCCGCCGCGTAGATGCCGGGGACGCTGGTCTCAAGATACGCGTCCACCGTGACGCCGCGATCGATCGCCAGCGAAGCCTTCTCGGCCAGGGCCAGACGCGGCCGCACCCCGACACCGATCACCACGACATCGGCCTCGAGCACACCGCCGCTCTTCAGCGTCGCGCGTTTGCCGTCGATCGACGTCACCGTATCGCCGAGATGAAAGATGACGCCGCGCTCCTCATGCAGCGCCCGCACGAAGTCTCCCATCTCCGGTCCGAGCACGCGTTCCATCGGCCGCTGCTCGAGCCCGACGACGTGAACCTCGATATCCCTGGCGCGCAACGCGGCGGCGGCTTCGAGCCCGATGAAGCTCGCCCCGATCACAATCGCGCGGCGCGCACCGTTCGCCGACGCAATGATCGCGCGGCAATCGGCCAGCGAGCGCAGCACATGGACATGAGGCTGGTCCGCGCCTGCTATCGGCAGGCGCACCGGCTCCGCCCCGGTCGCCAGCAGCAGACGGTCGTAGGAAACGGTTTTGCCATCTGCGAGAACCACGTTGCGGGCTCTGGTATCAATCGATGTCACTTCCGTCCCGAGCCGCAAATCGATACCTGCCTCGGCGTAAAACTCCGCGGGGCGCAACGGCAGCCATTCCTCCGGCGCGCTGCCGGCGAGATAGTCCTTCGACAGGTTCGGCCGATCCACCGG
>JBAVEE010000598.1:0-5655 GCA_049587575.1 Bradyrhizobium sp. | reverse complement strand
GGCGAAGATGGCTCCGGAATCGAGGACGACGACCTGATCCGCCACATTCATCACCAGCGACATATTGTGCTCCACGATCAGCACCGGAATTCCAAGCGTTCTGATCGCGCGCAGCAGATTGGCCAGTTCCTGCGTCTCGGTGTCGTTCAGCCCTGCCGCCGGCTCGTCGAGGCACAGAAGCCTTGGCTGTGCCATCAGGGCGCGGACCACTTCGAGCAGCTTCTGGGCGCCCATCGGCAGTTCGGTAGCCTGGGTGTCCTTGAATGGCGCCAGCCCAACCAGTTCCAGCATCTGTTCGGCCCGGCGGAGCATGCCCTGCTCCTCGTTTCGCGCGGCGGGCAGCCAGAGCATCTCACTCGCGCCGGAGTGTGAAGCAAGCCGGTGCGCGCCGACCATCACGTTTTCAATCGCGGTCATGCCGGGAAACACCCGCGCCGACTGGAAGGTCCGGATCAGCCCCATTTCGGCGATCCTCACCGCCGACATCCCGGCAAGATCTCGCCCCAGAAACAGGACCTGCCCCTGGTCTTTGGAAAGCAGGTTCGTAACCAGGTTGAAAACAGTGGTTTTGCCGGCTCCGTTAGGGCCGATCAGGGCGGTCACCTGATTGGCTGCTGCGTCGAAGGTCACGTCGTTGATGGCCTTGAGGCCGCCAAAACTCTTGCTGAGATGGCGCACGCTCAGCACGGCGTCCGCAGCCACCTCCGTCTCCGTCCGTGCGTTCATCACGGCCGTCATAGCGCCCGCGCCGACGTTTCGGATGCCGGCTCTTTCGATACCGTCTTGCGCGGCGACCGCAACAGCCGGGCCGCCATTCCGACAATGGCGCCATAGAGGCCTTGCGGCAGATAAAGGAAGCTCGCAACCAGCAACGCACCCGACGCGAACGTCTTGTAGACCGCGAGCGGCTGAAACACCGTCGGAAGCAACGTCAGCAGCAGCGCGCCGAACATTCCGCCGAGCAGCGTGCTTTCGCCGCCGACGATCAGCATCGCCACCAGTTCGAGCGACCGGCCGGTGCCGACCATTTCCGGCGACAGAAAGTTGAAGAAGAACGCGTACATGCTCCCCGAGATCGAAGCCAGCGTCACGCTGATCATGAAGGCGGCCAGTTTGTAGCGAACCGTGTTGATGCCGAGCGCGGCCGCCGCCATCTGGTCGGACCGGATCGCCTTGAGCGCCCGCCCGAAGCTGGAGCGCAACGCGCCCGTCAGCCCGAGGAAGATGATCGCATCCAGGACGAACACCACGTAGTACATCGCCCGCGGCGTTGCGAATTCAAACCCTGCGACGGAAAAGGACGGAATGCCGACAAGTCCGGAAGGGCCGCCGGTGATATCGAGAAACCCGACCGCGCAGGAATCGACCAGCAGTCCGAACGCCAGCGTCGCCAGCGCCAGATAGAGGCCTCTGAGACGAAGCGTCACGACGGAAAGGACCAGCGCGCAGACAAGCGAGACGCCGATGCCGGCGAAAATCGCAAGCAGCGGCGAGAGTTCGTAATTGATCGACAGGTAGCCCGACGTGTAGCCGCCGATCGCCATGAAGCCAGCCTGGCCGAGGCTGACCTGCCCCGCATAGCCCATGAGAACGTCGAGCCCCATCAGCGTCATGAACAGGATGCCGGCGATGACAAGTCCGGAGAGGATGCCGTTATCGGTCACCACGAAGGGAACCAACACGGCGGTCACCAAGGCGAGCATGGCAAAGGGCCAGGCCAGTCGCGCCGGGAGTTTGGCGGCGTGTCCTGCCGCCTTCACCTCCTCGCGGGTGTCCTGACGTTTGCCTGCACCCGCGTGAACGAGGCCGTAAGGACGCCAGATCAGCACCGCAAGAAGAATGAGAAGGGCGATGGCGGTCGAGAACAGCGAGGAGATGTAGGCGGTGGCCAATTGGGTCAGCAGGCCCAGAAAAAGTCCCCCGATGATCGCGCCCGGAAAGGACGCAATGCCGCCGATGGCGGCGGCCACGAAGCCCGAAATCGTGAACAGGCGACCGGTGTCGAATTGCAGCGAGGTGGTCGGGGCGACGGTGACGCCGGCGATCGCGGCGATCAATGTCGCGAGAGCAAAGCTCAGAAGCGTCATCCGCGGGACATTGATTCCCATGAGACTCGCGGCCGCCGGATTTTCGGCGCACGCGCGCAGACCTTTGCCGAGTTTCGTCTTCGCTACCAGGAACCAGAGCGCGGTGATGCAAACGGCCGTCGCGCCGAGAACCCAAAAGGCCTGGGTCGGCACCCGGACCGGGCCGAACACCAGCGGCGCCTCGCCGGAGAACGGCGGCATGGCGTAGGGCTGGCTGCCCCAGACGACCAGCGCGACGCCTTCGATCATCGTCAGGATGCCCGCGGTCAGCATCAGGACGTTCGCATTGGACAGCCGCTCGAGCGCAGGCACGAAGGTGAAAGCACCCAGCGCCGTCCCGATCGCGACCGTCGCAGCCACCGCGGCAGGGATCGCCGCCCACTGCGGCCAGCCAAAGGAAACGCCCAGCGTATAACCGATCATCGCGGCCACGATGGCAAAGCCACCTTGCGAAAGGTTGATCGCACCGGTCACCCGATAGACAAGCGAGAAGCCAAGCGCGATCGCGGCGTAGATGCAGCCCACGACCAGCCCGCCGATGCAGATCTGCAGGAACTCCAGCACGTGCGGTTATCCTGTCCGATCACTGTGCCCGGGGTATGCCGAGCGGATCGCTCACGACTGCCCAGGTCTGCGCGGCAGGGTCCCAGCGTGTCACAACGACGTTCTTTTCGTCGAGGCCGCGATTGGGCACCGCCTTGAAATCATAATAGCCGTTGACGCCGGCAAATCCCTTGAGATCGAGAAGATACGCCCGGAGGTCCTCGGCCGTCGCATCCGGCTTGAGCTTGCGCAAGCCTTCCACGACGAGAAGAGCCGGATCCCAGGCATAGGTCGACGGGCCGTCCGGCTTGATGCCCGTACCCTCGAACGCTTTGAAGAAGGATTCGCGGGCCATCGACGCGTCGTTGGCCTTCACGGGACCCGAGGGTTTGAGAAAATCCGCAGCCGGTATGTACAATTCCCTGGGCAGGAACGCCGCATACTGCGTCATCTGCGCATAGGTCATGTTGCCGTTGGTGGTCGCGACCGGCACCTCGAGCCCGGCGTCGTGTATCGCCTTGAAGATGGTGCCGATGGGGCCTCCGGTCGACCAGGCCACCAGCACGTCCGGATTAGCCCCCTTCAGCCGCTGGATCTGGGCGGAGGCACTGACGTCGGTCGGATTCAACTGCGCTTCTGCGACCAATTCCACATCCTTGTGGCCTTCGCTTCCGACCAGCGATTTGAAATTCCGGTTGGCGTCCTGCCCGGTCGCATCCGTCGAGGTAATCAGCGCTACCTTCTTCCATCCCTTGCGGCCGAAATACCGCAACAGCGCGCTGGCCAGCTCCTTGGTCGAAATGCTCGAACTGAAGACGAAACTTCCATCGCTGGGCCTGATCCCGGGCGAGAAACAGTAGAGCAGTGGTCCTTCCTTCATCAGGGGCGCCATCGCGTTGCACAGCGCGACCAGTGCCGACCCCAGAATGACCGGAGGATTGGTGGCCTTGACCTGGTTGGCGAGCTGAACGGCCACCTGCGGACTGCTCTGGTCGTCGTGGAAGACAAATTTGAGCGTCTTGCCGTGGATGCCGCCCGTCGAATTCACCACCTTCTCATATTGCTGAAGCGCCTGCTGCTCGGCCTTGCCGAGGAACGCTCCCCCACCCGTGAGCGGCAATATCACATTGATATCTTGCGTGTCGGCGGCGCTGGCAAACGTCACGCATTGCAGTAACGCGGCGACAACAAGAATGATACGGACGCTCATTTCACCTCCCGGGGCTTTTGTTCGATCTTTTGCTTTTCTTCTCTTTAATATCTTGTGGGCGCCTGCGCTACTCCGCCGCCCCCGCCATGTCGGCCTCATCTTCAAGGCCGGCAAGAACCTTCACCTCGTCATCCGACGCGCCGAGCGTCCTCCATGGAGCCGACTTTTCAACCACGCCCTGGTATGAACGGAGCTTCGCCTGGGGAAGACGCGGCTCAATGTGGCCGATCACCCGCCCTTCTTCCTGGAAAGCCCTGGCGGCGTCGATCATCAAGCGGCGGAACTGGACGATCGCGATGTCGCTGGCGCCGAGACGCTCCTGGGTTCGATCCGCGATCGCCCCCATCGATTCCCACATCGCGATGTCCTGGTTTGGAATGCCCGGTATCCCCGTGAAGTTGCCATTTTGCATCAACTCACGATCCTGCAGATAATCATTCTCGGCATTGCGCTTGATGGGCCGGAAGTGAGCATCGACGTCCTCGCCGACGACCAGCACGCAGAACTTTCTCCAGGCGTCGGTATCGATACCGGCCTGCTCGCCCTCGGCCCAGGCGATGAAGTGAAAGTAACTGCTCGTGTCGTTGCGCGGCACGATCACGCTCGCAACATTGTAGGTACTGTTGGGGGGTATCAGCGCCGTAAACGGCGCCACGAACGTCGTGATGCGAACGTAGTCGTGCGAGTTGGCGTTCACGATCGGACGCCGGATGGCGGCATATCGCATGCCGTAATTGGTCAACTGAACCTGAATGCGCGGGTTCTTGTCGGTCGAAGGACGAACCCAGTGGTCTCCCTTTGCCGCGGCATCGCCCTTCGCCGGCCGCATGTCGGACGAATGCAGGGTGGAAGAATGCGCCGAGTCGATCTGCCCTTCCATGATCTGCGCCCAATTGCAGGGCAGCTCGATCTTCGCAATCGCGATCCTGGCTTCCGAATGCGGAGCCCAGGGCGGCGCCTCGAATTCCGGCATCGCGCCCTCGGGGCCCATATAGGTCCATATGAATCCGCCGGCCTCGCGCGTCGGGTATGAAAGATGCTTTGCCTTTTCTGGCAGCGCGCTTGCCTTCGGCTCCGACGGCATGTCGACGATGTTGCCTTCGCTGTCGAATTTCCAGCCGTGATAAAGGCAACGCAGGCCGCATTCTTCGTTGCGTCCAAACGCGAGCGACGCCTTGCGGTGCGGACACGATTCACCGAGAAGGCCGAGCTTTCCGTTGCTGTCGCGGAACGCAACGAGCTTCTCGCCGAAGAGCTGAACCCGCACCGGCGCGCCGTCGGGCCGGGAAACCTGTTCAGACAGAAGCGCGGGTACCCAGTGCCGCCGCATCAGGTGGCCCATCGGAGCTTCACCGTCGACACGGCACAACAGTTCGTTTTCCTCTGCGGTCAGCATGCTCGCTCTCCTCTCAGGCAACAGGGTGATATCGCCTGCGCGCACGGGTTACGCAAAACCCTTAGTCTCCTAAGCTTCCCTATATTCCAAGGACCGCCGCCCGTCCAGAGGACGGCGCGTCGAGCGGTTAGCGTGCGCCGCCAGGGAGCAAAAGCGATGGATACAGGCCGCCGGCACTGCCGCATCGGCATCGTCGGCTCCGCAACGGAGCATGTCGTGAGGCCTCACCGATCGCCGGATACGCGATCTCGATCCCGCCAGCGGCGCATGCTAAACACCGCCAAGGCCCTTGGGGCACCAGGCGCGACTCGCGGCCCCCCTTATGCCGATTACCCCCCGCGCTTTTGCGCCGATTGCGCCTTCCACAAATCCCATGGCCGACGCACCTGCGCCTCGACATTGGTGACGCAGGCCAGGCC
>JBAVEE010000597.1:0-2351 GCA_049587575.1 Bradyrhizobium sp. | reverse complement strand
GCCTTGGCCGCGGTCACCGACACCGTCCGCACCACGGTGGCAAGCACAAAGGCTTCCTCGGCGGCCTTGAGCCGGGCCACCATATCCATCACTTCGACATGCCTGGTCATGGGCCGCGCTCCTTCCTCACCTCTCCCCAGCGGGGAGAGGTGGAGGCACCTTCGTCCGTTTCGTCGTATCTCAACCCCATCTCATCAAGCCTCACAGCTTCGCCAGATAGGGTTCGAGCTCGGTCAGGCTTTTCAGCGTATTGGCGGGCGCATAGAGATCGATATGCGGCAGCGCGGCCTTGATGCCGGCGGCTTCCGGCGCGTAGCCTTCCCACGCCATCATCGGATTGAGCCAGACGATACGGCGGCAACGTTTGGCCAATGCCGCCATCTCGCGGCCGAGCAGCCCGGCGTCGCCGGTCTCGTAACCGTCGGACACGATCATCACGCAGGAGCGCGAATGCAGCACCCGCGCGGCGTGCCAGCGATTGAACGTCTGCAACGACTCGCCGATCCTGGTGCCGCCGCCGGCGCCCTGCGCCATGATCGCAAGGCGATCGAGCGCGCGCGCCGGGTCCTTTTCCTTCATCGCGTCGGAGACGTAAGCGAGCCGGGTGTGGAACAAGAACGCTTCGGCCTCGCGGAACTCGTCGAGCACGCCGTGGATAAAGCGCAGGAACACGCCGGTATACATGCTCATCGAGCCGGAGGCGTCGAGCAGCATCACCAGCCTCAGCGGCGTTTGCTTGCGCTGCCGCCTGACCAGCGTGATCGGCACGCCGCCATGGCTGATGTTGCCGTGGATGGTTCGCCTGAGGTCGAGCCGGTAACCGCGCCGCCGCGCCAGATCGCGGCGGCTCAGCCGGGTGCGCATGGTCCTGGCGAACCGGGCCGCGACCTGATGGGCCTGCTCGATCTGATCGGGATCGGCCATCTTGCGGAAATCGACTTCCGAGAGATTGTCGGCGCGCGAGGCGCCTTCCATGCGGCCTTCGCCGGCGCGATCCCCGGATGCATCGTTGTCATCAGAGGGAACCTGGTCGGTGGCGGCTTCGCCCGCGGCCGGTTCCGATCTGGTGTTCTGCAAACTCTTCAGCGAGGGACTGTTGGCCGCCTTCGCCGAGCCAATCGTCATCGACCGGGATCGCACGCGCTTTCCCAGCCAGAACGCATCGAACAGTCCGTCGAACCTGTCCCAGTCGGCTTTGCGCGCCGAAAACAGATGCCTGAAGGCTGACCGCAACAGCCCGGGTCTTTCGGCATAGCCCGCCGCCATCAGGGAGGCCGCGTCCCGGCCCTCCTGCAGGCCGACGGCAAAACCGCTGTCGCGCAAGGTCCCGAGAAACGCGGCGAGCTTTGCGGCGACGAGCCGCGAAACCTCGTCGATCTCATCAAAGCCGGGACTATTGCCGCAACAGCTCATGCGACCTTCCCCAATATCCGCATCGTGACCTCGCGCGTCAGGCGCGACTTGTCCTCATGGGTCTTGAGCAGGCACATCAGCGTCTCGTGCACCGTTTCGGGCGCCTCGAGCAGGTCGCGCACGCCGATCCCGACCAGCGCCGCCGCCCAGTCCAGCGTTTCCGCCACCCCCGGCACCTTGCGCAGCTCTTCCTTGCGGATGCCTTCGACCATCCGCGCGATCTGCAGCGACAGCGACGCGGTGGCGCCATCGACCCGCGTCATGATGATGCGCGCCTCGCGATCGACGTCGGGATAATCGACATAATGATAGAGGCAGCGGCGCCGCAGCGCGTCGGACAATTCGCGGGTGCCGTTCGAAGTCAGGACCACATGCGGGATCGTGGTCGCTGATATCGTGCCGAGCTCGGGGATCGAGACCTGAAAGTCGGACAGCAGTTCGAGCAGGAACGCCTCGAACTCGTCGTCGGCGCGGTCGATCTCGTCGATCAGCAGTACCGGCGGCTTGTCGCGCCGGATCGCGGCAAGCAACGGCCGTTCAAGCAGGTATTTTTCCGAAAAGATATGATCCTCGACGGCGTCGGCGTCCTCGCCGCGATGGGCCTGGATCGACAGCAGCTGCCGCTGGTAATTCCATTCATAGAGCGCGGCCGATTGATCCAGCCCCTCATAGCACTGCAGCCGGATCAGCTCGGTCGAATGCACCGCGGCCAGCGCTTTCGCCACCTCGGTCTTGCCGACGCCCGCCTCGCCTTCGAGCAACAGCGGACGCCGCAGCAGCTGCATCAGCGAGATCGCGGTCGCAAGCTCGCCATCGGCGATGTAGCCGGACGCGGCCAGCGCTTGCGCGATCCTTTCGCGATCTTTCATGGCCGGATCGTTTTCCTCTTCGCTGCATCTTCTCCCCTCCCCCCGCGAAGTGGCGGGGAGGGGTCGGGG
>JBAVEE010000596.1:0-1605 GCA_049587575.1 Bradyrhizobium sp. | reverse complement strand
TATCCGCGGAGACAAACCCCTCACCCGGCTCGAACTTGCTCCGCATGTTCTCGCCACCCTCTCCCTCAAGGGGAGAGGGAAAAAATCACCGTTCGATGATGGTCGCGGTGCCCATGCCGCCGCCGATGCATAGCGTGACCAGCGCGGTCGACTTGTTGGTTCGCTCGAGTTCGTCGAGCACGGTGCCGAGAATCATCGCGCCGGTCGCGCCCAACGGATGGCCGAGCGCGATCGCGCCGCCATTGACGTTGATCCTGGCGCTGTCGATGTCGAAGGCCTGCATGTAGCGCAGCACCACCGAGGCGAACGCCTCGTTCAATTCGAACAGGTCGATGTCGGATTTCTTCATGCCCGAGCGCTCGAACAGCTTCTCGGTCACATCGACCGGACCGGTCAGCATCATCGCCGGCTCCGAGCCGATATTGGTAAAGGCGCGGATTTTTGCACGCGGCTTCAGGCCGTATTTCGCGCCGGCTTCCTTGCTGCCGAGCAGGACCGCGCCGGCACCGTCGACGATGCCGGACGAATTGCCGGCGTGGTGCACGTAATTGATGCGCTCGATTTCGGGATGCGACTGGATCGCCACCGCGTCGAATCCGCCCATCTGTCCCGCCGTCACGAACGACGGCTGCAGCGACGCCAGCGTCTGCATCGTCGTGGTGGGCCGCATGTGCTCGTCCCTGGCGAGAATGGTGAGCCCGTTGACGTCCGTCACCGGCACCACCGAATTCTTGAAGCGGCCCTCGTCCCAGGCCTTGGCGGCGCGCTGCTGGCTCTGCACGGCGTAAGCGTCGACGTCGTCGCGCGAGAAGCCGTATTTGGTCGCGATCAGGTCGGCGGAGATCCCCTGCGGCATGAAATAGGCCGGCACCGCGATCGAGGGGTCCATCGGCCAGGCGCCGCCGGAGGCGCCGATACCGATCCGGCTCATCGATTCGGCGCCGCCGCCGATGGTCAGTTCGTGCTGGCCGCTCATGATCTGGGCGGCGGCGAAATTCACCGCATCGAGGCCGGAGGCGCAGAACCGGCTGATCTGGACGCCGGGAACGGATTCGCCGAGACCGGCGTTGAGCGCCGCAAAGCGGGCGATGTCGGAGCCGGCCTCGCCGACCGGATCGACCACGCCGAGGATAACGTCGTCGACCACGCCTTCGGGCAGATTGTTGCGCTCTTTCAGCGCCCTCAGCGGCGCGGTCGCCAGCGCCACCGCGGTCACCTCATGCAGTGCGCCGTCGGGCTTGCCGCGGCCGCGCGGCGTGCGAACGTGATCGTAGATATATGCCTCAGGCATGACGCCCTCCGGGTATGAGGATTATAATAGACAGGCGATTTGCAAGATGCCGCGGCGGACTGTCGAGCGGCCGCGGGAAGAATTTCTCCGGTCAGAAGGCTTCAGCCGCCAATTCCATCATCGTCGCGCTTCCGCTCTGGATGCGCGCAAGATTCACCGACGTTTCCGGCAGCATCCGTTCCATGAAGAAGCGGCCGGTCACTAGCTTGGTCGTCAGATAAGGCGTCGTGCCGCCGCCCGCAATCTTGTCGTGGGCGACCTTCGCCATCCGCGCCCACATGTAGCCGAGCGTGACGAGGCCGAACAGGTGCAGG
>JBAVEE010000595.1:0-7474 GCA_049587575.1 Bradyrhizobium sp. | reverse complement strand
GCGCAAATGACGGGCGGCTCGGCGGCCAGTCCGGCGCCGGCTGCGACGGAAGACAGGAATGCTGCGGCAAACACCAAGCTGGCGGCAAACGGCGGGGTAAATGACGGCATGACCGGCTCTCAAAATAGGCGCGGGCGGCGCGGCAATTCCGCGTCTGACGCTGTGTCGCCGGAGCCTGCCCCGAGGTTCGACAATCGACCATCCGCCCCGTTGCCGAAGCCCGCCGCCGGGGCGCGCTTATCCCCTACTGCCGCTCGACCGCCAGCAGATGCTCCAGCCGCCGGCGCATCTCCTTCTGCAGGTCGTAATCCGGCCGGCCGAACGCCGCATTGCGGCGGGCGATGAAATCATCCTGCTCGTGCTGCATGGCGCGGCCGGCGCGGGGGCTGTCCTTGCCGGCCTGCCGGACCACCCTGGTATTCACGGCGTTGATCTCGCGGTCGAGATTGGCCAGTTCGGGGTTGGCGCAGATCGCCTTCTCGACCGCGCGCCGCGCGGCGGCGCAATTGAAGCTCGGCCTGTCGTTGACCGCGATCAGCGCACCCAGGCGCTCCAGCTCCAGGGCCAGCGCCTTGTAATTGCCCCTTGCCGCCGGATGGTCCGGATTGAGCTTGATCGCGGCGCCGAAATCGGCGAGGGCGCGGCGCCGGTCGCCCTTCTTGCGCCAGAGCTCGCCCCTCGCATTGAAGATATCGGCGAGCGCCGGATCGAGCCGCAGCGCCGCGTCGTAGTCGCCGATCGCGCGGTCGATCTCCTCCTTGCGGCCGTAGGCGGCGGCGCGTGCGATCAGGGCCTTGATCCGGTCGGTCTTCGAGGTCTTGTCGTTGTCGACCAGCAGGCCGCACGCGGCGATGATCCTGTCATCGTCACCGGCCGCCACGGCGGCAACGCAGGGCGCGGGATCGACCTGCTGGCCGGCGGGCTCGCCGGTCGCGGCCAAAGCGCAACCCGGAGCCAACGCCCAAGCGATAGCGGCGACTGCCACGCACACCATCAGGACCGAGAAAGTACGTCGCATCGATTAACCCACTTCCCGTGTCCCGGACGCGGTGCAGCGCGCTTGCGCTGCTCCGCAGAGCCGGAACCCAAACTTTCATTTGCGCCATGGACCCCGGATCAGCAGCGCGCCGCTTCGCGCTGCGCAGCATCCGGGCACGCGAGACGACACTAATTCACCTTCAGGGTAATGCCGCCATCGACCACCAGTTCGATACCGGTGACGTATTTCGATTCGTCGGAAGCCAGAAACAGCGCCGCGTTGGCGACGTCCCAGGCATCGCCCATGCGGCCCATCGGCACCTGCGCGTCGCGCGCGCGCCACATCGCTTCGACGTCGCCCTTGGCGTAGCTTGCCGCCAGCCCGGCGGAGTTCTCCACCATCGGCGTCTTCATCAGGCCCGGCAGGATCGCGTTGACCCTGACATTCGCCGCGGCAAATTCGACGGCCGTGGTGCGCGTCATCTGATTCATCGCGGCCTTGGTCGTCCCATAGGTGACGTAGGATATGCCGAGATGACGGATCGAGGCGATCGACGAAATGTTGATGATCGAGCCGCCGCCCTGCTTTATCATTACCGGGATGACATGCTTCATGGCGAGGAAGGCGCTCTTGAGATTGACCGCGAACACGCGATCCCAGTCCGCTTCCGACACCTCGACCACGCTGCCGGTCTCGGCGATGCCGACATTGTTGTCGAGCACGTCGATGCGGCCATAGGCTTTCAGGCACGCCGCCACCATCGCCGCGACGTCGCCGGCCCGCGATGCGTCCGCCGTGAACGCGGTCGCCCTGCCGCCCTCCGAGGCAATGATGCCGGCGGTCTCTTCCGCCGCCGCGGCGTTTCGGTCGACGCAGAACACCTGCGCGCCCTGGCGCGCAAAGGTCACGGCGGTCGCCTTGCCATTGCCCCAGCCGGGCCCGATCGAGCCGGCGCCGACCACCAATGCCGTCTTGCCCTTGAGCCGTTCCACTCGACTTCTCCCTGTTCTTTTCGAAATTGGCCGGGCGCTGGCCCGCGGTCAACCCGTCCGATCCGCCAACAGCGCCACCCCGCACGAGCGTGGTACTAGCAACAATTCGGTTCCGCGCGTAGTCTGGACCTTGCGAACCGGCCCGCAAGAGGCCGGTCTTATCGGGAGAATGCTGTAATGCCTGTCAATCGCGCCGTTGGACTATCCCTGGGGGCGGCCGCCCTGCTCTGCAGCGCCGGCCTCAATCTTGCCCACGCCAAGCCGTTCATGATCGTCGGCATCGACGAGAAGGTCGTGTGGGACGATGATGGCAAGACGGTCTTGTCCGCGCCCGGCAAGGATTCCGTCCTGATCGTCGATCTCGCCGATCCCGAAAAGCCCAAAATCGCCGCCACCCTGCCGCTGGAAAATTCGGTGGTCGGGCCGCCGGTCAATGTCGATATCGACCCTTCAGGCTCGGTCGCGCTGGTCGCCAATTCGGTCGACGTCGTCAAGGATGGCAACGCGCTGAAGCAGGTGCCCGACAACAAGATCTTCGTGATCGACCTGAAAGCCAACCCGCCCAAGCTGGCGGCGACGATCACCGGCGGCAAGCAGCCGTCGGGGCTGAGCTTCAGTCCGTCCGGCAAGATGGCGCTGGTCGCCAATCGCGCCGATAACTCGGTCAGCGTGCTCTCGGTCAACGGCACCGACGTCAAGGTGACCGACACCATCAGCTTCCCCGACAGCGTCGCGCATGTCCTGTTCACCCCGGACGGCAAGCGGGCGCTGGCGGTGAGATTCCCCGCCAACAAGGTGTCGGTGCTCGACATTGCCGGCGACAAGGTGACCTACAACAAGGTCGACCTGCCGACCGGCCTGTGGCCCTACAACGTGGTGGTGACGCCGACTGGCAAGATCGCGCTGACCTCGGACAATGGCGGTGCGGGCTCCTCCGACGGCAGCGTCGACACCACGAGCGTGATCGACCTCGAAGCCAACCCGCCGCGCGTCATCGACCGGGTGGTGGTCGGCGACGGCCCCGAGGGACTGGCGATGTCGCCGAAGGGCGATGTCGCGGTCGCAGCGATCCTGCGCGGCTCCAACATGAAGAAGGCGTTCTTCCATCAGAAGAACGGCAGCCTCTCGATCCTGAAGATCGACGGCAAGAAGGTGACCAAGACCCAGGATATCGAGGTCGGCGGCTTGCCCGAGGCGGTCGTGTTCACCCCCGACGGCAAATATCTTCTGGCCGGGAATTATCTGGACCAGGACTTCTCGATCCTGAAAGTCAACGGCAGCAAGGTCACCGATACCGGCAAGCGGTTCAAGGTGCCGGGCCATCCGGCTTCGGCGCGGATGGGGCACTGAGGCGGGATTTAATCGCTGCAGCGATCGATCACTGCCACCTCTCCCCGCTTGCGGGGAGAGGTGACGGAATTGGCGAAAGCGCCGTCATGGCTGGTCGGTGTCGGCGCATCGGAGTTGACCAATTTCAGGTCACTCCGGACAGGGCTATTGAAACGTCATGTCCAGACATTTCGAAATGTCGGAGCCGAGGCCCGAGCTGATGGTGATGCAGCCGCGCACCTTCTGGGCGGTGTTGTCGCTGGCCCAGATCGAATAGCCGCCGGGACCGAAAAACGAATTGGTGTTCGGCGGCTCGGTCTCGGTGGCGTCGAACGAATAGCTGGAATCGGTTTCGAAGACGCGGGGCTTCCTGACGCAACCGCCGTCGGCCTGGACGTTGATGACTTCCTTGTTGTCGCGGGTCAAAGCCAGGCTGACCTGGCATCTGAAATATTCCGACGTCTTGACGTTGAAGACGTAGGCGTAGGATTTGCAGGTCGCGGTATTGAGCTTCCCGGCGCTGAGGCCGCGGCTGCAGGAAATTCTCTGGTTATTGCTGAGCCTGTATTCGTCCGCATCGGCAACAGGCGCGAGCGTCATCATCAGCGTGACGCCAAAACATATCTTCACAACTTGGTTCATCCGAATCATCCCCATTATGCGCAAGCACCGGTTCTAGACTGAATAGGCAGGGAACATAATCGCGAAGCCCGCGGCGGCAAATCGCAAAGTCTCAAGGCGCCACGCGGGGGCAGCGGAATGCGTCATGTTGACGTGACAATGGCGTTCGTGATTTGTTCAGAAACGGATGGACCGCCGAGTTCGCGGACCGGTTGCCAGGAGCATGCAGGATGACGCGATTTTCGACCAGGACCTTTTGGATGGCTGCGGCGCTGGCCGCCCTGACGACGTCGGCGATGGCCGAACCGGCGGCGCCCTGGGTGCTTTCGCCGGAGAGGGGCTATGGCTACGACAAGGACGGCAAGACGTTTTCCTACAAGATGGGCACCAACAATGCCGGCCTGCTCCTGAAGGGCGCGAAGAAGGTGCCGAAGGGCACGCTGTTTTTCATCGGGCAGAACGGACAGCTCTATATGCGGACCGGACCGTTCCTCGAAGGCGACGGCAAGTTCATGTTCGGTCCGAACTGAGGATTAGCCTCAGTCTCACCACTTGTCGTCCCGGCTCGCGCGAAGACGCTTGGCCGGGACGACGACCAGCTAAAACGCCGCCGCGAGTTCCTTCGCACCGGGCAGATTGCTGTTTGAGTCCATCCGGCTGTCGGTGACGTCAAGCAGCTTCGCCACCGTGTTGTGGCGGATCGCCACCGGATTGCGCTCGTATCCCGAGCGCTGGAAGAAATTCGAGGTCGGGACCTGTTCGCGCATCGCCCGCGGCATCGTCACCATGTCGAGCCCGGTGCCGTCGCCGGTGAGGTTCATCATTTCCAGTTCGGCGGCGGTGAGCGGGCGGCCATAGCCCTTGGCGCGCGCGAAGATCACCGAGGTCAGGAGCTTGTGGGTCTGCAACAGCGGGCCGACGTCGATGTCGAGAACCATCGCATGGAGGGCCCAGCCCTGCGGCGTATCGGCGAGCTTTTCGTGCTGCGCCCATTCGTCCGGCACCGAGCGGGCCAGCGCCACCATTCGCTTGAGCACGGCGATCTTGCGATCCATCGCCTGGCGCTGGCTCCCCGACAATGACGCGGCCTTTTGCGTCAGGGCGCGAACGAATTCGCGGCCCTGCTCGGCGAGCAATTCGACGCTATTGGTGGTGAGCAGCTGGTTGTAGCCGATCGCGGTCGAGATCGCGCGGCCGCCGCGCAGGCCGGACTGCATGTCGTAATTGCCGTTGCCGCCGGTTTCGAACGAATAGACCCGCACCGCCTGCTCGCGCGTCAGCCCCGCGGCCGACGCCACCCGCGCATAGGCCCGCTTGAATTCGAGCTCGCTCGCAGGTTTCTGCGGCGTCCACTGGAACTGCTCGCCGGCGGCCCGCAGCAGATCGGCGACGACGGGAATGGCCTTGTGCTCGCGAGGGCCACCCGGCTGTGGCGGCTCCGGTTCCGGATTCACCGGCCGCTTCGGTCCGGCATAGACCGGTGGCTGCGTCAGCACGTAGTCGTCGAGCCCGATGGGCAAATGTTCGCGCCGCTTGGCGTTGCGGCCCCGCCGCTTCTCGGCAATCGCGCTCCAATAGGCGCCGGCCTCCTCATCGAACGCCGCGCGCGCCTCCTGATATTCCCGGAGCCTGATGCGATATTCCGCGATCGCCTGCGGCGATGCCGCCTGGGCCATGGCGTCGGTGCTTGCCGCCGGAGGCGCGCCAGCAGCCATCGCCGCCGCCTGCGGCCCGATCAGCAGCAGGGCCAGCGCAACATATCCCGGGCAAAAACGAATCGCGTGACGGAGCATGGCAATGTTCTAGCAAGCGCGCCGCGCAAGTCAGCCCCGAAACCGCGGTAACTTCGTCGTTCAGGTTCCTTCACTCCTGCTCGACGCCGCTGGCCTTGACGAGTTCCGACCATTTCCGTTCATCCTTGTCGATGAAGTCGGCATAGGCTTCCGGCGTCCCCGGCGTGATCTCGGTGCCGTCCAGCGCCAGCTGCTTCTTCACCTCGTCGGAAGCCAACGCGGCCCGCAGCGCCTTGTTGAGCGTGTCGATCACCGGGCGCGGGGTACCGGCCGGCGCCACCAGGCCGTAATACAGCGACGCGTCGAAACCCGGCAGCCCGGATTCGGGCATCGTCGGCACCTCCGGCAGCAAGCTGCTGCGGGTGGTGCCGGTGACCGCCAGCGCCCGCAACAGCCCGGCCGAGACATTGGCATGGGTCGCCGGAATCGGCGCAAAGGCCATCGGGATATGCCCGCCCAGCAGGTCGCTCAGCGCCGGGGCGGTGCCCTTATAGGGAATATGCACCAGCGTGATTCCGGCCGAACGGGCGAAATATTCGCCGGTGATATGGCTGACCGTGCCGGCGCCGGCGGAACCGAAATTGACCTTGCCGGGATGAGCCTTCGCATAGGCGATCAGCTCGGCGACCGTATGGGCGGGAAATGACGGGTGCACCACCAGCGATGTGGGCGCATTGCCGATCATGCCGATCGGGGCAAAATCCTTGCGCGGATCGTAGCCGGGGTTTTTGTAGAGCGACGGCCCGATCGCAAGCGTACCGGTGTAACCGACAAGAAGCGTGTAGCCGTCGGGATCGCTCCTGGCCACGGCTCGGGTGCCGACGGTGCCGCCGGCCCCGGCGCGGTTGTCGATGACGATGCTCTGGCCCAGCAACTGGCTCATTTTGTCGGCCATCACCCGTCCGACGATCGAGGTGCTGCCGCCCGGCGGGAACGGAATCACCATCGTGATGGTCCGGCTCGGATAGGGTTGCGCCAGCGCGCGATCGAGGCCGCAGCCCATGCCGAGCACGACAGCCAACATGCAGAGCGACGCGTTCCAGCCGCGCATCCGGCAAAGCCTCCCAGGACCCATGGTTCTTGTTGGGCCGCATCGTCGTCAAAAGATCGCAGCTCCGCAAGGCGACTTCCGGATGAACAGACCATTCGCGTCATTGCGAGGAGCTTCGCGACGAAGCAATCCAGACTTCTCGTTCCGATCCATGGATTGCTTCGCTGCGATCGCAATGACGGCCTTACATCGATGTTTGCGACTTTATTTCCAGGCAAAGACCGGCTGTTCCAGTTCAGCCACCCGGGTGTCCCGACCCGCCAGCACTTCGCGGAACTGGTAGATCAGCGCGGCCGTCGGCGCGTGGATGAACTGGCCGGCGTGACGAAGCCGGATGACGCGCCGGGTGCTCTCCGGGATCGCGACGAAGTCGAACGCCTCCGGCCGTTCGATATCCTCAAGCCCGATCCGATGCACGGAGGCCACCTCCGCCGGATTGGGTGACAGGGCTGCGCTGCTTTCCGCCCACACCACGACCGGCGTGATCAGGTATCCGGACCGGGTCGGATAGTCGTCGAGCAGGCCGAGGACGTCATGGGGTCCGAGCCGAAGGCCAAGCTCCTCGTCAAGCTCGCGCAAGCCTGCCTCGATCGGGGTCTCCCCTTCATCGCAGCGCCCGCCCGGCAGCGCCCACTGACCGCGGTGGGCGCGCAGGCCCGCCGCGCGCAGGGTCAGCAGCAGCGCCGTGCCGCCCGGGGCAGCATCGGCT
>JBAVEE010000594.1:0-2761 GCA_049587575.1 Bradyrhizobium sp. | reverse complement strand
GGCTTGGCCTTGTCCTGGCCTCGTTCCTTGTCCCAGTTTGTCAGCTGCTTGAAGATGTAGTCATTGAGCTGTCCCGCCAGGCGAGGAAAGGCATCGGCGCCTTTGGCGTCAGGCCCGTGACAGGAAGCACATGGAGGAACATCGGACTTGGGGATTCCTTCCTCATAAATCTTCTTTCCCTCGGCCAGGTTCTCCCTTGGCGCCCCGCCAAGCGGCTTCGGGTTGAGATCCTTGAAATACCCGGTCAGAGCCTTCAGCATCGGCGGGCTCAGCACGTGCGCCACGTTGAACATCACCGGGTTGGTCCGGTTGCGATCGATGAACGCATGCAGCTGGTTTCCGATATATTCCGGCTGCTGTCCGGCGAGCCTGGGCATCGGATACGCCCCGCGAAAGCCCTGCCCCGACAGACCGTGGCAGGTCTTGCAATAGTCGGTCTTGGCCTTGAGCTCTGCTTGCGAAACCTCGGTCTCGCCCTTGCCCTTGTCCTCCGCCTGCACCGTCACGGAGGCCGCGATGGCGAAGGCTGCTGCCAGTAACACTGATGAAATGCGCATAAGACCGCCCTTTTGATGATGGATCACGTTACGCCGCACCGGGTGGTTCGATCCAGTTGAATTTTTGCGGACCAAATTGATTCAGGTCAAATCCACTTACGCGAATCTCGCTCACAAAGTACGATACTGGGAAGTGGTGGGGCAAAACCATCCATTATTCCTGACGTATCGAATTGGCGGGCGTCGAAACGAAATGTTTCGGCGCCGTTAATCGTTGTGTATACAACTACTTGTTGCAAAAATGTCGCGCCCTTGTGAAATCGGATTCGGCCCAAGTTATTGCCTTAGCCTCGCGCTCGATTCATGGACTATCGTTGCTCCCGTAAGCGGCTTTTGATTCAGTGTTCGTGTTTCGGCACGAAGCGCCGCAAACAAACAGGATAACGGGCGATGCAAGGCGTTGGTGGTCGTTCTATTCGATCCTTCGGTAATGTCAGGGCACTCGCCGCGGTCGCGTTTGTTGTCGTTGCCGCCGGCTTCCTGACGATCGGCTTTGCCCCGCCGGCGCAAGCGCTTCCGAGCTTCGCGCGGCAGACCGGGCAGCCCTGCGGCACCTGCCACACCGATTTTCCCGCGCTTACCCCGTACGGCCGAAGGTTCAAGTTGCTCGGATACACCACCGGCGGCGGTGAATTCCGTACGACGCCGTTCTCGTCCCAGGCCGGACGGGATGCGCGCGCCGAATACGAGAAGATGCAGGGTTATGTGAAGACGCTGCCGGATTCAACGACGCCCGAGGCCGACAAGGAATATGTCCCGCCGGTCTCGATGATGGCCATCACCGGATTCACCCACACCGAGGCGCCAAGCGTTGCGCAGCCGACCAACCCCTACAAGGGGAATGATAACGTCGTGCTGTCGCAGTTCAGCGGATTCTGGGGCGGTGCGATCACGGACCATATCGGCGCCTTCGCGCAGGTTACCTATAGCTCGCCTGATCCATTATCCGCGTTGTCCGGCACGCCGGCCGACAGGTTCATACACACCTGGTCCTGGGACAATACCGACGTCCGCTATGCCGACACCGCGCATTTCGGCTCGCTTGACTTCATCTACGGCATCACCGCCAACAACAATCCGACCGTTCAGGATGTGTGGAATACCACGCCGGCCTGGTCCTTTCCTTACGCCGCATCGTCGCTTGGCGGCACGCCCGCCGCCAGCACGATGATCGAGGGCGCATATGCCGCGCGCGTCGGCGGTGTCGGCGCCTACACGTTCGTCAATGACCTGCTTTACCTGGAAATGACCGCCTACAAGACCCTCGGATTCAATACACAGAACTCGCTCGGCATGAACCCGTTCGACGCGCCCGGTCAGTTCGGCGGCATTGCGCCCTATTGGCGCGTCGCGCTGGAGCCGCACTGGGGCAGGAATACGTTCATGGTCGGCACGTTCGGAATGACCATGGACGTGCATCCGTGGCTGGATTCGAGTTTTGCGACCGGATCGACCGGGACGCTTGCCACGGCGGACAGGTTCACTGACGTCGGCTTCGACGCCCAATATCAGTATCAAGGCGACAATTACTGGCTGACCTTGCGCGGCAGCTACATTCGCGAGTTTCAGGAGTTGAACGCGAGTTTTCTTAACGCCGGCTCCAATCCGAACGACCAGCTCAATAGCCTGAAGCTGCAGGCATCGTATGCCTATGGCGCCGACAACAGGGTCGTCTTCACCGGGCAATATTTCAATATCTGGGGCACGACCGACCCTGGCCTGTACGCCGCACCCGACTTCGCGAACAACAGCCCGAACAGCAACGGATGGATGGCGGAGATCGCCTACATTCCGTTCGGGGCCGGCAAGATGATCGGCTACCCCTGGTTCAACGCCCGCATCGGCCTGCAATACATCTACTACAACAAATTCAACGGAACCGCGGTCAGCGCCCGCGACAACAACACCCTGTTCCTCCATGCCTGGGTTGCGATGTAGGCGGCCGCGTCCGCATACGGAGATTGTCTGATGAAGAAACTTCTTTTCGCTCAAGCCGCGATACTGGCAGTGACCCTGGCGGGACCCGCGACCGCTGCGGACTTGCCGCTGAAGTCAGAGGCGCCGTTCGTGCAGCGCTTCACCTGGACCGGCTGTTATCTCGGCGGCCAGATCGGCGGCGGCTTTGCCAAGAAGGACATCACCGACCCGGTCGGGCTCGTGCAGGAATCATTCCTGCCTGGCTCCACAACCGGCATCACCACCGC
>JBAVEE010000593.1:0-1725 GCA_049587575.1 Bradyrhizobium sp. | reverse complement strand
CGGCTACACCAACCCCCGCTCGACCAGCCAGGCGCTCAACGTCCTGCTGGTGCAGACCATCGGGCTGACCCAGGCTGACGTCGACCCGATCAAGGTCGGCGGCTTTGGCGAGCAGGTGGTCGCCCTCAATATCGGCGCCATCGACGTTGCTACCCTCGCCGATCCTGTCTGGTCGAAGAACAGCGCCAGGCTGCGCACCGTCGTTCGTGCCGCCGACGCGCTGCCGCCGCTGTGCAATGTGGTTGGCGTCGCCACCGGCAAGGCGATCGCCGAGCATGGCGATTTCCTGCGGGCTGTGCTGCGAGCGCGGCGCAAGGCTGTCGAGTTCATGCAAACCCACCCCGACGAAGCCGGTGATATCGTTGCCGAGGCCTATGATCTCGACCCTGCCATTGCCCGTCAGGCGGTGCGCAACCTCACCACCATGGCACCGGGCGCCACCCGCCCCTATTGGGGAGCCGGGCGATTCGATATCAAGGGCATGGACGCCATGATCGCCGCCCAACGCGGCGTCGGCGCGTATTCCGGCACGCCGGACTGGGGAAAGATGATCGACCGCAGCTTTCTCGCCGACGATCTCAGGAAAGACTATTAGTGGACGCTCAGCCTCCCATCCACGTCTCGCTGCGCGGCGTTACCAAGGTCTATGGTCCTACGCATGCCCTGGGGCCAATCGATATCGACCTGCGCCAGGGTGAGTTCTTTGCCGTGGTTGGCCCGTCCGGCTGCGGCAAATCGACGTTGCTCGACGTCATCGCCGCGCTGGCTCCGCCATCCCAGGGCGTGGTGACATTTGAGGGACGGCCGATCGGGAACACCGTGCCGGACGGCGTCGGTGTGGTGTTCCAGGAGAACGCCAGTTTCCCCTGGCTCAACGTCGCCGACAACATCACCTTCGGGCTGCGCCGGCAGCCGGTCGATCGGGCGGAGATCGGGCGGCGGTTGCAATACGCGTTGCAGTTAATGGGCTTGCAGGACTTCGCGCACGCCTTTCCCGCTCAACTCTCCGGCGGCATGCGTCAGCGTGTCTGCATCGCCCGCACGCTGGTGATGCAGCCACGGCTGATTTTGCTCGACGAGCCGTTTGGTGCGCTCGACCAGCAAACCCGCCTTCTGATGGGCGACGAACTACTCCGTATCTGGCGCGCCACCGGGGCCACGGTGCTGCTGATCACCCACGCCCTTGATGAGGCGGCGATGTTGGCGGACCGGGTGGCGGTGATGTCGGCACGGCCCGGACGGATCCTGGAGGTGATCGAGACCGGCTGGCCGCGCGAACGCGACAGCCGGATCGTCTCTGCAGCAGAATTCGGCGCTATCGCCGCCAGGCTGTGGACGTTGCTGCGCGCGCAGTCGATGCAAGCGCTGCGACCGGAGGCAGTCTAGACATGCTTGTCGCCTTCTACCGGCTGCTGGCGGTGTTCCTGCCCTTGGCGCTATTGGAATTCCTCTGCCGCGATCACTTCATCACCCCGCTGACCCTGCCGGCGCCGAGCCGAGTTCTGCTCGGACTGTGGACGGTGGTAGAGAACGGTGCATTCAACGCCGCGATTCTGAAGACGCTGGGTAATGTCGGTCTGGCGTTCGTATTGTCGGTGGTGGCGGGGATTGCGGCAGGAGCTGCCATTCATCGCGCCCCGCTGCTGCGTGCGCTGCTGGAGCCGCTGTTCTCCACCTATTACGCCATCCCGATCTACGCGTTCTATCCGCTGTTCATTGTTGTGT
>JBAVEE010000592.1:0-8819 GCA_049587575.1 Bradyrhizobium sp. | reverse complement strand
CGGCCGCGCTGGGTGATCGATTTGCGGATGGTCTCCTGGTAGCCGATCGCCGGTGGTTGCGACTTGACGTTGACGCCGAAGCGATCGCGCAGGCGCTCCAGCGCGACACGCAGATGCATCTCGCCCTGCCCCCACAGCACGATGTCGTGGGTGCGCGGGTTCTGGATCATGGTCAGCGACGGGTCTTCCTCGTTCAGCCGCAGCAAGGCCTGGCCGAGCTTGACGTCGTCCTTGCGGTCGGCTGCCGAAAGCGCCACCGCCAGTACCGGCGCCGACGGCTCGATGCTCACCAGGGCTTTCGGCGCGGTCTTGCCGCTCGACAGCGTGTCGCCGGTCTTGATGGTATCGAGCTTGCCGAGGGCAACCGTGTCGCCGGCATCGGCGGACGCGCGCTTGGTGTCGTGCCCGCCGTTCATCGCCGATATGCCGGACACACGGCCGGTCTCGCCGGATGAGGATTGCAGGGTTGCGCCGTCATCGAGATGTCCGGCCAGCAGCCGGGTCAGCGATAGCTTGCCGCCGTGCTGCAAATGCACGGACTTGAACACATAGGCCAGTGCATCCTTGGGCGAGGACGCCCCGAGGCGTTTGGCAGTTTCGGTCACGCCGGGCGATTCATGCCGCAGCGCCTTCATCAGACGCAGCACGCCGTTCTCGCGTGCCGCGGAGCCGAGCAGCACCGGGCAGATCAGTCCTTCGCGCAACTCGCGGGCGAGATCGTCGAACACCGCGTCGCGCGGCGGCGGGATGTCCTCGAGCAATTGTTCCATCAGCGCGTCGTCGTGGTCGGCGAGCTTTTCCAGCATCGAGAAGCGGGCCTCCTTCTCGCGGTCGAGATCGCCGCCCTGCAGCGTGACGACTTCCGATGCCTTGTGCTCGCGATAGACAAAGGCGCGTTCCAGCGCCAGGTCGACGAAGCCTGCGATCAAATCGCCGTTCCAGATCGGAATCTGCCGCAGCACCAGCGGAATTCGCGACGCCGGCTGCAACGTCGCCAGCGTCTCGCGGATGCGCTTGTTGGCGCGGTCGATCTTGTTGAGAAACAGAAAGCGCGGGATGCCGAGGTCCTCGATCTCGCGCAGGATAATCTGAAGCTGCGGCAGCTTGCGCTCGTCGGCCTCGCAGACCACCACCGCGGCATCGACGGCCGGCAGCGCGGCGCGCATGTCATGCGCGAACTCGACGGAACCGGGACAATCGATAAAGGTGTAGCTGTCGCCCATGAAGCTTGTCGTGGCGGCGGTGAGGCCGACGCCCATCTTGTGGCGGCGGGCTTCGGGGCTGGCGTCGCCGACGGAGGTTCCGGCATCGACGCTGCCGGTGCGCGGGATGGCGCCGGTGCGCGCCAATATCGCCTCCAAAAGTGTGGTTTTACCGCTTTGGAAAGGGCCCACCAGCGCGATGCACCGTGGACCTCGGGGACTACTGACGTCTTGTCCCATCGCCGCCTCCTCATCTGGAGCTCGGCCCTTGATTGGGTCGGCGGATGGATGCTCCCCCTCCGTCAACGATTTGGCAAGCTGGAAAAACGTCGCTGCGGCGCATCGTCAAGGAGAGTAGGTGCCGCAACCGTCATGACGAGCGTTAGCGAGGATTCCAGCGGACGGGCAAGGACCGGACTGCTTCGTCGCGGAGCCTGTCAGCGGGCGCGCATTTGCGCGACCCGCCGGCTCCCTTGCGCAAACGCTTCGCGTTTGCCGCAGGCAATGGCGGAAGCAGCGTGCCTTACCTGCCCGGCCGAAGTTCCAGGCTTTCCAGCCCGGCCGCGACGCTGAGGCCGACCTGGCCCTCGACGCTCAGCGGCTGCAGCGCGATCGAATTGTTCGAGCCACCGACCAGCGCATTACCTCCGAGGCCAACACCGACCGCCGCACTGGCGTCTGCGCCCGCATAGTTGCCGGAGAGATCGCCGGGCCCGAGCCGGGCGACCGGCGCGTAGACGCCCCAGGTGAGCGCGGATTCCTCGGTGATGCCGATGTCGACGCCGACCTTGTGGATGGTGGCGACATAGCGGTCTTCCGGCATGCCATCGACGCGCAGCACGCAACCAAGATGGGTCACCGAGCCGACGATGAACCCGATGCTCGCGCCGCCACGGCATTCGAGAATGCCGACCTGAACGCGCTGCACCGGCTGCGCATCGGCGGCCGCGAAGGATGCAACCAGCATGGTGACGGCGATACCGGCAAGGGTGATGGAACGACGCATGAAGAGATCTCCGGCTGATAAGGATGTGATGCGAACAGAGAGTCAGGAAGGCGCCATGCCCTGGGCGCTTCGCTTCTCTATTACACAACATCCGCGGCCATGCCAGATTTGCCATACCTCTCCTGCTACAAAAAGGCCCGCTCGCGCGGGCCTCCGTCACAGGCATCTGCCGCCGTCAGCCGTGATGGCGGTGCCGGTGGATGTACCGGCGAGAGCCCCCATGGGCGAACCGAACCGGCTCCAGGTCGATATCCGCTATTCCGGCCGCGACGTTCAGGCCGGTCTGGCCTTGCAAGCTGACCGGCTGGAGCGCGTAGGAATTCTCCGGACCGCCGACCAGAAAATTGCCGCCGCCGCCGATACCGACCGATGCATTGGCGCCGACGCCACCGTAATTGCCGGCCAGTTCGCCCCGGCGAAGCCTGCCGGTCGGCGCGTTCACCGCCCAGGTGAATTGGGTCTGGTCGGTGACCCCGAGGTCCAGGCCAAACCGGCGCACGGTTGCGATGTAGGGCTCGGGACGGCGGCCTTCACGCTGAAATACGCATTCGAGGCTGGTCACCGAACCGACGACGAAGCCGATATTCTGACCGCCCTCGCATTGCAGAATTCCGGCACGCACCTGCGGCAGCGCGTCGGCGCTTGCGACCGAGGCAACCAGCGAGGCGAGAGCGATACTGAGGATCGAGAGTCTCATGAGTTTGATCTCCGCGTGACGAATTGAAGTTGCGGAGGCGACAGGAAGGAAACGCCATGTCCAAAACAAGGCGCTTCCGGAACACCGCCGTCAAAACATCAGGAGTTCAAAGCCAATGTGATTTGACTATCTCAAATTGCCACAAAATCGCTGGATGCGTTTGCAGGCATCCTCGAGATCGGAGGTCTTGGTCGCGTAGGAGATCCGGAATGCGGGCCCCAGCCCGAATGCCGATCCCTGCACCACCGCGACGCCTTCCGTCTCCAGAAGCTCGGTGACAAAGTCCTCGTCGTTGGCGATCACCTTGCCGGAGGGCGAGGTCTTGCCGATGGTGCCGGCGCAGGACGGATAGACGTAGAAGGCGCCTTCGGGCCGCGGACAATCGATGCCGCTGGCCTGATTGAGCATCGATACCACGAGGTCGCGGCGCTCCTTGAACACCTTGTTGTTCACGGGAATGAAGTCCTGCGGACCATTCAGCGCTTCGACCGCGGCCCATTGCGAGATCGACGACGGGTTCGAGGTCGACTGCGACTGGATCGTCGCCATCGCCTTGATCAGTTGCGCGGGGCCGCCGGCATAGCCGATGCGCCAGCCGGTCATGCAATAGGCTTTCGACACGCCGTTCACCGTCAGCGTCCGGTCGTACAGTTTCGGTTCGACCTGCGCCGGCGACGTGAACACGAAGTCGTCATAGACCAGATGCTCATACATGTCGTCGGTCATCACCCAGACCTGCGGATGCCGGACCAGAACGTCGGTGATCGCCTTCAACTCGGCGCGCGTATAGGCCGCGCCGGTCGGGTTCGACGGCGAGTTGAGAATGATCCATTTGGTCTTCGGCGTGATCGCCTTTTCGAGCGCGTCGGGCTGCAGCTTGAAACCCTGCGCCGCCGTGCAGACGACCGGCACCGATTCCCCGCCGGCCAGCGCCACCATTTCCGGGTAACTGACCCAATAGGGCGCGGGAATGATGACCTCGTCGCCCGGATTGATGGTCTCCATCAGGGCGTTGTAGAGCACCTGCTTGCCGCCGGTTCCGACGATGATCTGGTTCGGCTTGTAGGTAAGACCGTTCTCGCGGGCAAACTTGGCAATGATCGCCGCTTTCAGCTCGGGAATGCCGTCGACCGCGGTGTACTTGGTCTTGCCGGCCTCGATGGCGTGGATCGCCGCCAGCTTGATGTTGGCGGGGGTGTCGAAATCGGGCTCGCCGGCGCCAAGACCGATGACATTGCGGCCGGCCGCTTTGAGCTCGCGGGCTTTATCCGTTACCGCGATGGTTGCGGACGGCTTCACGCGATCGAGCGCAGCGGACAGGAACGGCATCGTCTTCTCCTGGCAAACGTCGTGAACACGCAATCCACGACTCTATTTGGATGGGATCGCCGCACCCTAAGGCGAGGCACGCGGCATCGCAAGAAGCTTGGCCCGAAAGGCGCGAACTTTAGAGAACGTTAAAGGGCGCGAATTACGGTCGACGCAACATTCATAAAATTCTGCGGCGAAATGGCTCATTTCTGGCAAGGCCTGCGATCCGGCGAATGGCTCACGCCGGAGCGTGTACGCGGCTATAGCCTGATCCTGCTCGGCGTCTGCGTCCTCGCGGTGGCCGGCTGGCTGGTATTGTCGGACGGCCTGATCGATCGCAACGGCAAACCGCTTGGCACCGACTTTTCCAGCTTCTACGCCGCCGGTTCGCTGGTCCTCGATGGCCGGGCCGCTGACGTCTACAATGGGGCCGCGCATTATGCCCGCGAGCAGCAGTTATTCGGCGCAGCCACGCCCTATTACGGCTGGCTGTATCCGCCGATCTTCCTGTTGCTGGCGACCCCGCTCGCGTTGCTGCGCTACCCGCTGGCGCTGGCCGTCTGGCAGGTCGGCAGCTTCGCGCTCTACCTCGCCGTGATCGGCGTCGTCGTCGGCAGGATGCGCAGGCGGGGAATTGCGATCGGCCGGATATGGCTGCCGGTCGCCGCCGGTTTTCCCGCGGTTTTGATTAATCTGGGGCACGGCCAGAACGGTTTTCTCACGGCCGGGCTGTTTGGCGCAGCGCTGCTGGCGTTGCCCGCCCGCCCGCTGCTCGCCGGCATTCTGTTTGGCCTGCTCGCCTATAAACCGCAATTTGCGCTGGTCGTGCCCTTCGCATTGCTGGCCGCGGGCCAATGGCGCGCGGTCGCAGCCGCCGGCATCACCGTGATGGCCCTGGTCGGCACGACAATCCTGATATTCGGCACCGATCCATGGCTTGGCTTCGCCGCCTCCACCGAGACATCACGCAAGTTGCTGCTCGAGCAGGGCGATGTCGGATTCGAGAAACTGCAAAGCGTGTTCGCGGCGGTGCGCATGTGGGGAGGCAGCGTCCCGCTCGCCTACGCGGTCCAGGGCGCGACATCGGCCGCGGTCGTGTGCGGCACCGCATGGACATGGCGTTCGCCTTGCGGCAACGACCTCAAGGCAGCCCTCCTGGTGGTCGCGACATTGCTGGCTTCGCCGCACGTCCTCGATTACGACCTTGTGATGCTCGCAGTAGCGGTTGCATTCACCGTCAGCGCCGGTTTTGCCGCTGGCTTCCGCGACTACGAGATAAGCCTGCTGGCGGCGGCATGGATCGTGCCATTGCTGTCGCGGAGCATCGCCGGCCTCACCGGCATACCCCTTGGCCTGCTGGTGTCGTTGGCGTTCTATGGTCTCCTCTTGCGGCGCGCGGTGCAGGATCGGGCTGGCTTCGCCCCGGTCACCCACAGCATCGCGCAAGCGTGATCTGATTTGGTAAAATGTGTTGGCACAATCTTCCGCACGGTTGCAGTGCGGCAAAGCTTTTCGACTTTTTCCACGCTTCCGGACTTGCGACGCATCCGTGTCGGCATCATTGTTTAGCCGTGTTGCGGGGTGACAAAACGATCGCACTTGGCCGCACGCCGCGCTTCTCACCGTCGAACGAAATCCAGCATGTACAAGCTCTATTCGATGCAGCGCTCCGGCAACAGCTACAAGGTCCGGCTTGCGCTGGCGCTGCTCAACGCACCCTATCGCGCGGTCGAGATCGACATTCTGCGCGGCGAAAGCCGCACGCCGGATTTTCTCGCGAGGAATCCCAGCGGGCAAGTTCCGCTGCTTGAAGTCGCCGAGGGACGTTACCTCGCCGAGTCCAACGCCATTCTCTGGTATGTCGCCGGCGGCACCTCGCTCGCCCCGGAATCGCGGGTTGAGCGTGCCGAAGCGTTGCAGTGGATGTTCTTCGAACAGCACGCGCTGGAACCGAATATCGGCGCGGCCTATTTCTGGCTCGCGCTGGTCAAGGGAGGCCGCGACCTGCAGACTCACGCGCTCGAGGACTGGATGGAGCGCGGCTATGCGGCGCTGCAGGTGATGGAAAATCATCTCAAGACCCACGAATATTTTGCCGCCGGCCAATTCACGGTCGCGGATATCGCGCTCTACGGCTACACCCATGTCGCGGACCGCTGCGACTACGACCTCTCGACCTTCCCGGCGATCCGCAGCTGGCTACGGCGGGTCGAGCAGACCCCCGGCTTCGTGTCCATGGACTGGCAGCCGGGCGCCGATCTCGATCAAACCGCCGGGCTTGCTGCCGAGGCCTGAAACGCGGGATAGCGGGCATAAGCGGCCTTTTCGCCCTCATTTTGCCGTTTTCCGGCTTCTCGCCGCCGCAATATTGCCGGCGATTGCTGCAAAAAAATTAAAGGCACGGGGGGTGATTCGCCCGCGCCCTGAAGGATTTAGGCCATGACCCGGTCGCCGGGCGCAGCAGGCTTTAACGGCCGCTCTGCGCCAGTTGCCTCATCCCGACTGACCGACGCCGTCGCGGCCACGCTCGCGATCGGCTCGCTGTCGCTCTGCCTGATCGTCACCCTGACGATGCTTTCGATCAAGGTCAGCATGGCGATGCCGATTCCGGCGTAACCGAAAATCATTTCTCCGAAAATTATTTGCAAAGGCCATTCGCAAATTTTGCGACTACGCGCGACGATCAGCGTCGCGATGGGGTAACGATGAAGACACCTGTCGCACTTGTCACTGCGGCGCTGACGGCGGCGATCCTGCTGGCAGCGTCACTCCTGATCGCCACCGGAACGCGCGGCGAAGGCGCATTGCTGGTGCGAGCCGGCAACCCTGCACAGCCTGCGCCGACATTGCCGGCTTCGAAATGAGGTCAGATCGAGCCACGTTGCGTTTTTCGCGAGGTTCAGGCGGCCAGTGGCGGCACGCGAGCCTTCATCACGACCATTTGTGAAAAATGAAAAACGCGCCGAGCGCGATGAACGCAAATCCAAGTCCGTGATTCCATCCCAGCGGTTCCCTGAGATACAAAACCGAGAAGCCGGAGAACACGATCAGCGTGATCACTTCCTGCATGGTCTTGAGCTGGGCCGCGGTATACACCGCGCTGCCCCAACGATTGGCGGGGACCGCCAGCCAGTACTCGAAGAACGCGATCCCCCAGCTCACCAGGATGGCCACCGGCAGCCAGGTTTCCTTGAATTTCAGGTGACCGTACCAGGCGAATGTCATGAATACATTGGAGGCAAACAACATCAGGACCGGCAGGACCGACGGCGAAATAGCTGGCATGGATTATCCCTTCGAAACTTCGGCGCGAGCACATGGACGCGGAACCCGGTTCCGGCTCGATCGATATCATTCGATTCGAATAACGGAAACTCATGCCCGGCTCGTCAACGGCTTTTAGGGATGGAGCAAGAAATTTTTCGCTTCGGGATTTGCGCGCGGCCGAATGGTCGCGCCGCGGCATCAAGCGGCAAATCGGATTGATCCTTCGCGTTCCGGTCTCTAAGAGGAGGCAGGCGGGCCTCCCAGTGCCGCCTGATCAATCCTGCTTTCGCGAATGAAGAAATGCCTGACGATCTCGCCATCCGCTTCGTGACCCGGCAGGATTACGACCAATGGCTTGTCTTGTGGGACGGATACAACGCGTTCTACGGGCGATCGGGCGCGACCGCGCTTTCTCCCGAAATTACCGCGATGACATGGGCCCGCGTCTTCGACGTCCATGAACCTGTTCATGGCCTTGTCGCCGAGAGCCGCGGGCAATTGGTCGGCCTGACGCATTATCTGTTCCACCGCAGCACCACGGCCATCGAGCCGGTCTGCTATTTGCAGGATCTCTTCACCGACGAGACCGCGCGCGGCAAAGGCGTCGGCAAGGCTCTTATCAACGCGGTCTACGAACAGGCCAGGCGTGCCGGATTGCGCCGCGTCTATTGGCAAACGCACGAGACCAACCGCACCGCGCAGTTGCTCTACAACAAGGTCGCCGAGCATTCCGGATTTGTGGTCTATCGCAAGCAGTTCTGAGGCGCGCGCAATGGCTGCGGCGTCCGAGGTTTCAGTCCGTTGCGCCGGGCGGTCCTGTGGATAAGTGTGGCTGTCACGGCGGCGTAACAAAGCAACGCTAGGGTCCGGTTGCGTCTGATCAGGCCCCCCGCAACGATCACGCGCCACAAGCGGTCCCCGTCAGTCGCCGCGTCTGACCGGGGCCGCATTTTTTTGCCGTATCGCCGATTGCGTTGACTATAGCCGCCGCGCGCGACGGTGCCCGGCTGCGCCCGCATCCGCGCCCTGCCGTCCGCCCGAATTCCGCGTCACATCCATCGCACCGGCCCTCGTCGACCGCCCGGGCCTTGCCCTCGACGGCGCGGAGGCCGCAATATGATCTTCTCCGATACCGCTTCCCACAGGATCGATCCATGCAAATTCGCAACCTCGGCGGCTCCGGCTTGCGCGTTTCGGCCGTCGGCCTCGGCTGCAACAATTTCGGCCAGCGCACCGACCTCGAAACCTCGCGCAAGGTGATCCACAGGGCGATCGACCTCGGCATCACGCTGTTCGATACCGCCGATATCTATGCCGGCATCGGCGGCTCCGAGAC
>JBAVEE010000591.1:0-7623 GCA_049587575.1 Bradyrhizobium sp. | reverse complement strand
GCCGTCGGGGCGCAACAGATAGGCGGAGCCGGGTTCGGCATCGTAGCGTGAAGTTGCAAGCCCGGCGGGATCGGAAAAGCCGCCCTCGCCGCCGACGCGGATCACGCCGACGCCGTCGGGCGGATCGACCGCGGCGCCGTTGCTGAACTCAAGCAGGGTAAACCGCATTCCGCAGTTGATGAAGGCGTCGGTCAGATACATCGGTTCGCCGGCGGGCGCGACGATCGGCGCATCAAGCATGGAGGCGCCGGGCCGCGGACCGCCGCGCCAGGCATCGCGGTCGGCGGTCGAAAGCGACGAATCGTAGATCGAGGGAACCGAGAGCCGTCCGGCATTGACCATGCGTTTGCCGAATTCGGTTTCCCTGGCGAGCGACAGCACCGCCTTGCGCAGCCGCGCCTCCTGGTGAGAGTTCGGAGCCATGAAATCGGTCGAGCGGGTGGATTCGCGGATGTTCTCGTCGGCCGCACTGCTGCGCTCGACGTGATAGCTCTCGAGCAGGGCCTCCGGCGAGATCTTCCTCAGCACGCGGTCCAGCTTCCAGGCAAGGTTCTCGGCGTCCTCCAGGCCGGAATTGGCTCCCCTCGCGCCGAACGGCGAGACCTGATGCGCGGCGTCGCCGGCAAAGATCACGCGGCCATGGATGAATTTATCCATCCGGCGGCACTGGAATTTGTAAAGCGAGATCCACTCGAACTCGAACTTGTCGTGCCCCAGCATGCGGGCGATCCGCGGCCGCACATTTTCGGGCATTTTTTCGACCGCGGGGTCCGCATATCGATTGAGCTGCAGATCGATGCGCCAGATGTCGTCCGGCTGCTTGTGCAACAGCGCCGAGCGCCCGGCATGAAACGGCGGATCGAACCAGAACCAGCGTTCGGTCGGAAATTCTGCCGCCATCCTGACGTCGGCGATCAGGAACTGATCCTCGAAAACCTGGCCGGCAAATTCCGCGCCCACCATTCGCCGTAGCGACGATCGCGCGCCGTCGCAGGCGACGACGTAGCTCGCACCGATCCGATAGGGTCCGTCCGGCGTCTCGATCGTCAGGATCGTGCGGTCGTTGCGGCTTTCCAGTCCGATCACCTTGTTGCGCCAGCGCAGGTCGACGCCAGCGAGTTCCTGCACGCGATCGACCAGATAGGCCTCGGCATGAAATTGCTGGAGATTGATGAAGGCAGGCCGCTTGTGGCCCGGCTCCGGCAGCAGATCGAATTGGTAAAGCTGCGAGGCGCCGTGAAATATCTTGCCGACGCTCCAGACGACGCCCTTGTCGACCATGCGCTGGCCGATGCCGAGCCGATCCCAGAACTCGAGCGAGCGTTTCGAGAAGCAGATCGCGCGCGAACCCTCGCCGATCCGGTCGGCATCGTCGAGCAGCACGACGCCCTGGCCACGCTGCACCAGATCGATCGCAAGCGACAGCCCGACCGGCCCGGCGCCGACAATGACAACCGGATATTCGGCCATGCTGCCGCCAATCCGATCCTGATCGGCGTGGCGACGATACCCGAACTGGGCCTTCGCCTGGAACCCGGACTGCGCCATGCTCGCGGTGCTCTTCAAAGGGGCAATGGCCTTGCCAATTAGTCGCAATTGCAACTATCTTAAACAACCGGCGCGCTGCCGCGTCAACTCCCGTCGGAGGGATTTTTGGCCAGACTCGACCTGTTCAAATTTGTGCCGTTCCGCCTGAACCGGCTGGCGGCGGAGGTTTCTTCCGAACTGTCCGGTGAGTATCAAGCCCGCTACGGACTGGATATCCCGGAATGGCGGGTGCTGGCGACACTCGGCTTCCGCACTGAAGCGTGCAGCGCGCAATACATTGCGCATTGCACGCGGACGCACAAATCCACCATCAGCCGCGCCGTCACCGCGCTGATGAAGCGGCAGCTCGTGGAGCGGGTCGAGAATAGGCACGACCGCCGCGAGTTCGTTTTGCGCATGACGCGGAAGGGGAAATCGCTGTACGAGAGACTGATTCCGCGCCTTCTGCGCAAGGAGCGGGAGATCATGTCCTGTCTCACCGCGAAGGAGCGAGACGATTTCGCCCGCATGCTCGGCAAGATCGAGAGCAGCCTCGATCTCTTGCAGACCAGCGAGGAGGCAGGCAAGGCGGGCGGTTATTGACGGCCGACCCCTTCCCGTCATGGCGAGGAGCACCTGCGCCTGGACTAATTCGCTTCGCCCACCGCGTCCGATCGACGGCCCTTTGAGGCGAGCTCACTTCGCCGCCGTCACCACGATCTCCACGATATGCGGCGGTTCGAGATCGACCCCGATGCAGGCCCGCATTGGCGGATTGCCAGCGTCAACCCATTCGTCCCAGGCGCGGTTCATCTCGGCCTTCCGCGTCATGTCGGTGATGTAGACGATCGCCGACAGGATCCTGCTCTTGTCGGTCCCGCACAGCGCGAGGCTTTCGTCGATGCGGGCCAGCGCTTTTACGCTCTGCTCGTACATCGAGGAGGTGACCGGATCGGGCGCGACCGCCACCGTGAACACCAGATCGTCGTGAATGACGGCGCGGCTGCGCGTTGGCGTAAGGCCGGGAAAGCGTTCGATCATGGCGGGCTGCGCTCCTTCGATGTGTTTTGCGATCACCGGAAAATAGGCGCCGCCAGAACCGGCATCGATCGCTTCCTGCAATATCCTGCCGGTCAGTTCGGCGCCGCGGATTTTGATCCCCGCATCGGCGGCCAGTTCCAGCGCATAGCCGAGATCCTTCAGCGCGTATTCGGTCGAGAACGCCCGCTCGGGAAAATTTCCGGGCACGATCGCCTTGAGGCCGTGATTGCGCAACGCAAAGCTGTCGGCCGAGCCCTTCGACAGGGTGTCGAGCAGCCGCGCGGGATCGACGGCATTGCGTCTGGCGACCGCGACCGCCTCGGACAGCGCATTGACGGTCTGAAACAACACCATGTTGTTGAGGATTTTCGTTACCTGCCCCGCGCCGGTGCCGCCGCAATTGGTGACATCGGTCGCAAAACAGCGGATCAGCGGCTCGATCGCGGCGAACAGCTCCGGTGTGGCGCCAATCATGACGCTCAGCGTTCCGTCCTGCGCGGCCTGGCGCGTGCGCGCGATCGGCGCGTCGGCCCATGATGCGCCCCTGGCCTGCAACTGGCGTGCAAATTCGCGGGTCTCGCTGACGGAGGAAGTTCCGAGATCGACCACGACCTGGCCATTGCGGATGTTTTTCAGAATGCCGTCGCCTTCGAACACGGCGCGTATATGCGCCGCACTGGGAAGGCACAGAAACAGGATTTCGCTTTCGCCGATCAGACCTGCCACCGATGCAGCCACCCCGGCGCCTTCCGCCTTCAGCCGCGCCAGCGGCTCGCCCGCAAGATCGAACACGATCACGCGCGCGCCGCTCTTCCTGACGAGATTGCGGCAGATCGGCTCGCCCATCACGCCGAGACCGATGAAGCCGATGGTTTTGTACGCTGTCATCTCGCGAGCCTATTTCGCGAACGAACGTGACGGCGCCTTGTGCAGGGCGAAAACATCGACGTGATCGCTGGCGCGCGGGTAGATCGCGCCGACCAGAGGATCGTGGCCGGGGATGACGCGATCGGGATGACCGGCAAGCCGCTCGACGATTTCCCAGCCCTGACACATCTCGCCGATGTTGTAGACGATCGGAAACGGACTGCGCCGATGCAGATTGCCGTAGTAATGCGCCGCGTCCGACGCCAGCACCACCGGCCCTCGCGCGGTCTCGACCCGCACCACCTGCAGGCCGTCGGAATGCCCGCCGACGCGGTGCAGCGTGACCCCCGGCGCGACCTCGCCTTCGCCGGAATGAAAGGTGACGCGCTCAGAGAAGACGTGGCGAACCATCAGCGTCACATGCTCCACCGAAAATGGGTGGCGCAGGGCGCCGAAACACATGCAGCGCCCGGTGGCGTAGCTCATCTCGCGGTCCTGCAGATGAAACCGCGCGTTCGGAAACCGGTCGAGATTGCCGGCGTGGTCGTAATGCAGATGGGTCACGACGACGTCCCTGATCGCGTCGGCGCTGACGCCGAAGCGCTGCAGCGCATCCACCGGGTTGAGCGTCAGCTTGCGGTTCCGCAAGCCCGCCTCCGCGGCGTTGAACCCGGTATCGACCAGGATATCGCGGCCATCGCCCCGGATCAGCCAAACGAAGTAATCGAGGTCCGACGCCGTCGTCTCGTGCGGGTCCGGCGAGAGGTAATTCATTTGGGGGGTGCGCGGCGACATTGTCGCGTAGCGCAACGCATAGACTTCGTAGGTATTTTCCATCGGTTGAACTTTTCCTGGCCGCGGTCGGTGACCGCAACAAGCCACCGCCATCGCAAAAGGTCAAACCCTTAAGGGTTCATGCCGGGCATATGAAAATGCCGCCCGGCTCGCGGCAATGACCTTCGATCTCCCAGTTTCACAGGCCGGCAATAATCGCTGCTGACGTGTCGCCGAATGCCGCGATCGCCGAACCAGGCTGGCCGTCGCGGCCGGGCGTTGAAAGGCGCAGCGGGCAAGGCCTATCGCGGTGAATCGCCGCGGTCAATTATGGCTTTCGCAGCGTTGACAGCGCTTGCAGGTGCGGTTTGATAATGCGATTTTCGTAGGGTAAGGTCGCCGAGGCGCAGGCTGGGATCGGCGCTTTTTTGGCTGGACTGACGTCGTATGAGAATCCGCCTCACATTGTTTGTTGTTTTTGTGCTGTCAATAATCGCGCCGGTTTTCCCGTCGGACGCCGTGGCGGCCGACCGCTTTGCCCTTGTCATCGGCAACTCGAAATATCCCGATGCAGACGCGCCTTTGAAGGAGCCCATCAACGACGCCCGCGATATCGCCAACGAACTCAAGCGCGATGGCTTCACCGTGGAGGTCGGCGAAAATCTGACCGGCGACGGAATGCGCAAGGCGTTCGAGCGGCTCTACGGTCACATCAAGCCCGGCAGCGTCGCGCTGATCTTCTTCAGCGGCTTCGGCATCCAGTCCAACCGCCAAAGCTTCTTGATCCCGGTCGATGCGCAGATCTGGACCGAACCGGATGTCCGCCGCGACGGCTTCAGCCTGGAGACGGTGCTGGGCGAAATCAACAACCGCGGCGCCGGTGTCAAGATCGCCTTGATCGACGCCTCCAGGCGCAACCCCTTCGAGCGCCGATTCCGGAGTTTCTCCGCAGGCCTCGCGCCCGTGATTGCGCCGAACGGGACGCTGGTGATGTATTCGGCCGCGCTCAGTTCGGTCATTTCAGACAATGGCGGCGATCACAGCCTGTTCGTGCAGGAGTTGCTCAAGGAGATCCACGTTCCGGACCTGATGGCCGAAGAGACGCTCAATCGCACCCGCATCGACGTCACCCGCGCGTCCCGCAGCGAGCAGGTGCCCTGGATTTCATCGTCGCTGGCCGAGGATTTTTCGTTCATACCCGGCGCGCGGCCGCCGGGTCCGATGGCAACCCTTCCCCAGCCACCGGTTGCCGAAACCCCGGCGCCGCGCTTCGATCCACCTCCGCCGCCACCGAAGGCCGAAACCCCTATCATCCCTTCGCCCGACAAGCCGGCGCAAAACCCTCCAGACAATGAGGGAACACCGCCGCCATCGCTGGCCGATGACCCGACCATCAAGAGCCTGACCGTCAGGCTCGCCAACAATCCCGACGACGCGGGCGCGCTCTACCGGCGCGGACAGGTCTATGCCAGCAAGGGGGCCTATAGCCTCGCCATCAAGGACTTCGACGATTCGCTGCGGCTCAATCCGAAGGACGTCGAGGCCTATAACAACCGCTGCTGGGCCCGCACCGTGATCGGCGACCTGCAGTCGGCACTGCGGGATTGCAACGAGGCGCTCAGGCTGCGGCCGAACTTTGTCGATGCCCTCGACAGCCGTGGCCTTGTCAACCTGAAGAGCGGGCTGACCAAGAACGCGATTGCCGATTTTGACGCCGCCTTGAAGATCAATCCGAGGCTGACCTCGTCGCTGTACGGGCGGGGCCTCGCCAAGCAGCGCAATGGCGCGGTGGCAGAGGGCGACCTCGATATAGCCAATGCGAAAGCCATGGATCCGAATATCGTCAAGGAATTCGCGAGCTACGGCGTACATTGACGAATTCTTGAAGCGAAAGCGGACGCTGCCTCGAACCCTGAGGGCGGCGCCGAAGACAGAGGAGAAAGGGGCGGGGCCGAATGGGGTTCGATGTGGGCCGGCGGCTGACCGGCAAACCATTGGAACCGTGCAACGCTGCGCAGGAGGAACGGGCAATGTCGAAATTCTCTCGGTCGAAAACATCTGGAAGGAGCATTCTTGCCGCTATCCTTTCGCTTCTGACCATTGGCGCCGCGCTCCCGATCGGCGTGGCCAAAGCCGCCGATGATGTTACCGAAGATCAGATCCTGCGGGCGCTGGCGCCGGCCAAAAAGCCCCTGACCAGAGGCCTGTCGGCAGGACCGCAGACCCAGACCGATCCTGCGGCTGCCGCCGCCGAAGGGCGCTTCGTGCAGACCCTGCGCAACCGGCCTACGCGCTCGCTCTCGCTTACCGAGCGCGAAGAAATTTCCACCATCGTCAAGGACAAGCCGAAGATCGATCTGGAGATCAACTTCGACTACAATTCAGCCGATATCAGCGCCAGATCGCTGCCCTCGGTCCAGGCTTTGGGACGCGCGCTTTCCAATCCTGACCTGAAGGGCTCGACCTTCGTCGTCGCGGGCTATACCGACGCCGCCGGCGGCGAGGCCTACAACCAGGAGCTTTCGGAGCGCCGCGCCGACTCGATCAAGCATTATCTGGTCGACAAATTCGGCATTGCCGACACCGACCTCGTGACCGTCGGATACGGCAAGACCAAGCTGAAGGACCCGGCCCATCCGTTGGCGGAAGTGAACCGCCGCGTGCAGGTCGCGAACATGGAAAACAAGGCCACCGCCTCGAAGTAAAGATTGATGGCCGGGGTAAGGTTTTGCAGGCAAAATGCGTCCCGCGCCGCTGCGGGGCGCTTTTTTCTGTCATACTCTCCGTCATTCCGGGATACGGACCTCGGATGCGCAATTGCGCAACCGGTAATCTCGGGTTTCGGGTTCGATGCTTTTGCATCGTTCCGGAAATGACCGTCTCGAAACCCAGGTCTGGATTGATCGCACGATGATGTTTTCCGACTATCTCAAGCCTGTATTGGCGGTGGCCTGTTTCGCAGTGCTGGGCGGTGCCTGGTACTGGTTCGAGCACCGCTCGCCCTCTGAAGAGAAAGAGACGCCCGGCACCGCTTTGGTCATCGTGGCGAAAGCCACCAATGCCTGCTTCTCCGACCTGGTACGGGTCACCGGCTTTATCGTGCCGCGCCGGGAAGCGGTGGTCGGGGTCGATCAGGAGGGAGCCAGGGTTTCCGATGTGATGGTCCACGAAGGCGAGATGGTGACCGATAATCAGGAGCTGGCGCGGCTGACCGCGCTCCCGGCGCAACCGGGAGCACCCGGTACCGGCTCGCGGCTGGCGCCGCCGACGTCGCTGCGCGCGCCGGCCGCCGGCCTCCTCACCCAGGTCAACACCACCGTCGGCGCGCCGGCCTCGCCGCAGGCCGGGCCGATGTTCCGGATCGCCGTCAACAACGACATCGACCTCGATGCCGAGGTCCCCGCGGTCCACATG
>JBAVEE010000590.1:0-3848 GCA_049587575.1 Bradyrhizobium sp. | reverse complement strand
CGCCGATCCAATGCAGCGAGACAAGCCATGATGACACTGAAGGTCAATGGTCAAGATCACCAGATCGAAGCGGATCCCGACACGCCGCTGCTTTACGTCCTCCGCGACGACATCAAGCTCAACGCCGCCAAATTCGGCTGCGGGCTCGGCCAATGCGGCGCCTGCACCGTGATCGTCGACGGCAAGGCGGTGTTGTCCTGCGTCACGCCGCTGCTTCTGCTTGAGGGCAAGCAGGTGACGACGCTCGAAGGTTTGGGCACGATCGATGCGCCCGCGCCGATCCAGCGCGCCTTCATGGAAGAGCAGGCGGCGCAATGCGGCTACTGCATTGCCGGAATGATGATGCGGGCGCAGGCGTTGCTGCAGAAAAGCCCCAAGCCGACCGACGCGCAGATTCGGGCCGAACTGGAACCGCATCTCTGCCGCTGCGGCACCCATATGCGCATCCTGCGCGCGGTGCACCGGGCCGCCCATCTGATGCAGACCGCGGATGCCTCCACCGTCCGGAGGAGCACGCCATGAACGTTCCCGTGATTCTCGACCGCCGCCGCGTGCTCGCGGGCAGTGGCGCGCTGATCGTCAGCTTCGCGCTGTCGGAGGCCCTCGCGCAGGACCAGGCCGCACCGGCCGCCGCGCCGAAACCTCAGGGCAGCCTTGCAAAGTCGCCATATCTCGATTCCTGGATCCGCATCGATGCCGACGGCAGCATCACCGCGTTCACCGGAAAGGCCGAACTCGGCCAGGGTTTCAAGACCGCCTTTCAGCAGGTCGCTGCGGAAGAACTCGATGTCCCCTTCGCGTCGCTGAAAGTAGTCACGGCCGATACGCGCCGCACCGCCAACGAAGGCTATACCGCCGGCAGCCATTCGATGCAGGACAGCGGTACGGCGATCCAGAACGCGGCCGCGCAGGTGCGGGAACTGCTGGTCGCGGAAGCGGCGCGGCGGCTCAATCTGCCGGTGGAGAATTTCCGGACCGAAAACGGTGCGGTGATTGCGCCGGACGGCCAGCGCTTCGGCTATGGCGATCTGGTCGCAGGCGACATGCTGCACGTGCAGGCGCAGGCGAAATCCGTCTTGAAGGATCCGGCGACGTACAAGGTGATGGGCCAGCCGGTGCCGCGGGTCGATATCCCGGCCAAGGTCACCGGAGGCGCCGCCTATGTCCAGGACATGCGGTTGCCGGGCATGGTGCATGCCCGCGTCGTCCGGCCGCCAAGCTATGGCGCCCAATTGACCGAATGCGACGCCTCGACGGTGGAAAAACTGCCCGGTGTCGTCAAGGTCATTCGTAACGGAAATTTTCTGGCCGTTGTCGCCGAAAAGGAATTCCAGTCGATCAAGGCGATGCGCGCGCTGTCGGCGGCCGCGAAATGGCGGGAGACGGCGGTCTTGCCGAAGCAGGACGACCTGCCGCGCATGCTCACCGGCCTGCCGTCGCAGGATTCGACGATCTTTGAACGCAACGATCCGTCGGCGGTCGGCCAAAAGACCTTGGAGGCAAGTTATACGCGGCCGTATCAATCGCACGGGTCGATCGGCCCGTCCTGTGCGGTCGCCCAATCGGTCAACGATGCCATGACGGTCTGGACCCACACCCAGGGCGTCTATCCCGATCGCCAGGCCATCGCCGAGATGTTACGCGTGCCGCCGGCGAGCGTTCGCCTGATCCACGTCGAAGGCTCCGGCTGTTACGGCCATAATGGTGCCGACGATGCCGCGGCCGACGCGGCCCTGATCGCGCGTGAGCTGCCCGGCGTGCCCGTGCGCGTGCAATGGATGCGCGAACAGGAGCACGCCTGGGAGCCGTTCGGGCCGGCGATGGTGACCAGATTGAAGGCCTCGCTGGACGGCAATGGCGCGATATCGGCGTGGAATTTCGAGGTCTGGAGCAATACCCATTCGATGCGGCCGGGTGGCGCCGGATCGTTGCTGGCGGCCCAGCACATGGCGCAGCCATTCGCCGTGCCGGCGCCAAAGCCACTTCCGTTGCCGGAAGGCGGCGGCGATCGCAACGCCATCCCGATCTACAAATTCCCCAATGCGAAAGTGGTGCACCACTTCATCCCGGCGATGCCGGTGAGGATTTCCGCGATGCGGGCGCTCGGCGCCTACCACAACGTATTCTCGATCGAGAGTTTCATGGACGAACTCGCGGGTCTCGCCGGCGCCGATGCGGTCGAATTCAGATTGAGGCACCTCGACGATCGGCGCGGGCGCGATGTCATCGAGAAGGCCGCGCAAGGCTTCGGATGGCAGAAGGGCCAGAAAGCCCCGCAGAATCGCGGTTTCGGCTTTGCCTTCGCGCGCGACAAGAATTTGGCGGCCTATTGCGCCATTGCCACCGAGGTCGAAGTGAACCGGGAGACCGGACGGCTGCGGCTGGTGCGCGCGGTGGCCGCGGTCGACAGCGGTCAGGTGGTCAATCCGGACGGGCTGATCAACCAGGTCGAAGGCGCGATCGTGCAGTCGATGAGCTGGACGCTCTATGAGGCCGTCACCTTCGACGATACGAGGATTACCAGCATCGACTGGCAGACCTACCCGATCCTGCGGTTCAATTCGGCCCCCGAAAAGATCGAGGTCCATATCATCAACCGGCCCGGCCTTCCCTTCCTCGGCAGCGGCGAAACCGGGCAGGGCCCGGCCGCGGCATCGATCGCCAACGCGATTGCCAACGCCACGGGAAAGCGGCTGCGCGATCTGCCGCTGACCCGGAAGAAGATCAAGGACGCGATCGACGCGTAGGTTGCGCGCCCTAACTGATTTCCTTGCGGACGATGGCTGCCGCGTCGCACATCGCCTTGAGCTTTCCGAATGCGATGTGGCGCGGCATGTATTTCATGCCGCAATCCGGCGCGGGGATCAGCCGGTCGGCGGAGACATATTTGAGGCCGTGGCGGATGCGGTTTGCGATCACGGAAACGGTCTCGATGTTCGGGTCGCCGAGGTCGATCACGCCGAGCATGATTGTCTTGGACGACAGATCGGCAAGCACGCCAAGATCAAGCCTGGGTTGCGCGGCCTCGATCGAAATCTGCTCGGCGGCTGAATCCGCCAGTTCAGCCAGGAACGAATAGCCGGTCGGCTTGGTCTCGCCGGGAACCACGGCGGCATAGCCGAAGCAGACATGGACGACCGTGGGCACCGTGATGCCCTGTAGCGCCCGGTTGATCGCTTTCACGGCATAGCGTTTGGCAGCCGCGGGATCGTTGCGCACCCACGGCTCGTCGAACTGGATCACATCGGCGCCGGCCTTTTGCAATTCCAGCGCCTCGGCGTTGACGGCGGCGGCCAGGGCCATCGCCAGCTCCTCATCGTCCTTGTAGAACTCGTTTTTGGCCTGCTGGCTCATGGTGAAGGGGCCGGGCAGGGTGATCTTCGCGGCATGATCGGTATTGCGGCGAAGGAACTCCATGTCGCGCAATTCGACCGGACCCCTGCGGCCTATTTTCCCGACGATACGGGGCACCGGCGTTTTCTGGCCCGAACGCGAGGCGATCAGGGCGGGATTTTCGGTGTCGATTCCCTCCAGCGCCGTAGCGAAGCGGTTGGAGTAACTCTCGCGCCTGATTTCGCCGTCGGTCACGATGTCGATGCCGGCGCGCTCGAGGTCGCGGATCGCGACGATCGTCGCGTCATCCTGAGCTTGCTCAAGGTAGGCTGGCGGGATGCGCCACATCTCGGTCATGCGGGTGCGGGGCACCGATTTGGACAGCATCTCGCGATCGACAAGCCAATCGGGCTGCGGATAACTTCCAACGACGGTCGTCGGCAACAGGTGTTTGGGCAGTGGCAATTTCTCAACTCCCGGCGGCAAAACGGGCCGTTCCTTTATTGTATTGGTAT
>JBAVEE010000589.1:0-2869 GCA_049587575.1 Bradyrhizobium sp. | reverse complement strand
GCTTCCACCCTTGTCTGGGAGTGCAGCGAAGGGAAATTCGACTGGTATTACGATTGCGACGAGACGATCCTGATCCTCGAGGGCTCGATCGTTCTCGAAAACGATGCCATGCGTCCGACCCGCTATGGCGTCGGCGACGTGGTTTTCTTCAAACACGGCGCGCATGCCAGATGGCATGTCGAAGGCCGCGTCCGGAAGCTGGCGTTCTGCCGCACGACCCAGCCGATTCTGTTCGGCTTCGCGCTGCGGGCGATCAACAAGATCAAGCGAACACTGCTGCCTTCCGGGAAGCGACAGTCGGCGAGCCTGGTTGGCTCAGCCTGACCTGAAACCTGCTCCAACCTCAAGCAAACTCCAACCCGTAAAAGTCTATCGCTGTCTTGGAAAACAACGCCGTCTTCTCGGCCTCGCTGCAGGGCGCGGCGAGACGCTTGAAGGCGTTGAAGATCGCCTGATAGCTGCACTGGCCTTTATCGGGCGGAAAATTGCTCTCGAACATGCAGCGTTCGGCGCCGAAGGCCTCGATGCAGGTCTCGATGTAGGGCCGCCACGCCGCGGCCAGTTCCTCCGACGAGGGCGGCAGTGGGCGCTCGTGAAAATCATGGCCGAGCAGGCGCATCGCCAGGCCGCCAAGCTTCACCACGACATTGGGGCATTTGGCGATCTCGAGGATCGATCTCTTCCAAACCGGGAAAATTTCCTCGCGCCGGTTGGCATAACTGCCGATGCCGACCGGACCGCCGCAGTGATCGAGCACGATCCTGGTGTCCGGAAAGACGCGAGCGAGATCGGTGAGCTCGCCGATCTGCGGGTGAAACAGCCACGCATCGAAACTCAGGCCCAGCGGGGCGAGGCAGGCGAAACCCTTGCGGAAGGTTGAATCGAGCAGCAGGCCTTTGGGCCGCGTGGCATACATGCCGGCCACATCGGCATCCGCGTCCCAGGCGGCAGAATGCCGGATACCGCGGAAACGGCCTTGACCCGCGGCGATTTCCGCTTCGAGCACGGCGCGCGCGCCTTCGCCCAGCAGCAGATTGACGTGGCCGACGATCCCGGCGCAAACGGCGGCGGGACCGTAACCGCCGCTCGCGCTCATGGCCGCGGCGCCGGTGGCGAATTCAACTTCGCCAACCGGACGAAACGCTTCGGGTCCCCGGGCGCGGTACATCGAGCGGGCCTCGACATAAACCGTCGCAATGACGTTGTGGCCGGAAGCGATGTCGGAGCTGATCTCGTCGATCAAATAGCGCTGGCCGTCGCGATCCCACAGATGGTGATGGGAATCGACGATCGGGCGCGCCGGATCGATAATCTCCTCGTCGCGCAACGCGAGCCAGTCGGGGCGCGGGTCGGCATAGAGGCCGCTCTTCGATGCGGGCGCAATGCTGGCCATGGATCGTCACTCCCATCATTACTTTGGAAACCGATTTAAAATCTCTGTTTCAAACCCCGTCGAGAAAAATGACCGTCGGTGTGCCCGGCAACGATTCCCGCGAGATCATCAACGTGCGCTCGGTCCGCACGTCGAATTCGAATTGCTGGCCGATCCTGCGCATGAACTCGTCAAGCGGCGTCATGAAGCGATGCATCGGCAGTACGACGGAGGCACGCAAGCGCCGCGTGATGTCGGAGACGCCGTCGAGCGACATCGTGTAGGTGCCGTCGATCGGCACCATCACGATGTCGAGCCGGCCGATTGCCGCGAAATGGCTGTCATCGAGCTTGTGGTGCAGATGGCCGAGATGCCCGATGCAGAGGCCGGCGACCTCGAAGATGAAGATGGAGTTGCCGTCCTTGATCATCTCCGAATTCGAATCGTCCCCGAAATAGCGGCGGATGTCGGTCGTCACATTGCGGATGAAGACGTCGCCGATGCGCCGCGCGATTTGCGCAGGCTTGCCGTCATCGCCCCAGCCGTGCAGCACGTGGGGAATGCGCGGATCGGGAAACAACGTGTAGTGCGTACCGTGCGCCCGGTTCATGGTGACGACATCTGGCAACCGGCTCACGGCGTAGGCGCCGCTATAGTCCGTCGCGATCCGCACGCCGCCGGGCGTGTCGATGATGTAGGTGGAATGGCCGGCATAGGTGATCGCGACTTCGTCCGCCTTCGCAGCTAGCCGGCGAAGGCCAACCGGCGTGGCGCGTGACGGCGCGTTGGACATCGCAAGGCATTCGCTGGCGCGCGGGGAGTTCTGGGCGGCGGCCGGCGCGATCAATGGGCCCAGCAAACCAAGGACAACAGCAAGCAATCGCAGCATGGCAGGCACGCCTCCGGTGAAGTCCGGAACGGCATTGTAGCGCCGAAAAATCCGTGCGTCATGGTGGCGATCACGCATGTCTGCGCCGCCGCCGCCGCGAGAACAACGCGATGATTTGAACTACCGCTCCCGCGGGCTGATCTTCCAGGTTGCGGCCAGGATGCAAGCGGTCAAGAGCCCGCTGACCAGCGCGGCTGCGGGAATCGCCAGCACCAGCGCCGCGGTCGCGGCCCAGCCGATCGAGGAAAAGGCTTCCGCGAATGTCGCCAGCCGCGACGACGTCTGGCGGCGGCGAAACTGGCTGCGTCGGGCCTGCACGCGGAACCAGAGCTGGATCGCGGTGGCGGAAGCCGCCGCGATGGTAACGCCGATCGCGGTGACTGCCGCCTGCAGCGGCGATGCAAAAAGCAAGGCCGTGACCAGCGGCGCGAACAGCGCGCCGATCGCGATCAGCACCACCTCGATCTTGGCGCGAATCACGCGCGAGGCGGGCAACGGCGCGGTCGCCACGAGATCGGGAGCGTCCTCGCCCGATATCGTGAGCCACCCAAGGCCGCCGGCGAGCTGGCCCGCCGCCATCACGACCACGGGCGTGATCAGCACGATGG
>JBAVEE010000588.1:0-3308 GCA_049587575.1 Bradyrhizobium sp. | reverse complement strand
ATCTAATATTTTTCATGTCTTTGTCGGCGCTGCGGGCGAGATTGGTCCATGACCTCACTGTTTACCATCCTGTTTGACGGCGTTGCTTACGGCTTGCTGCTGTTCGTGCTGGGGTGTGGTCTGGCGGTCACGCTTGGATTGATGAACTTCGTCAATCTCGCGCATGGCGCCTTTGCCATGGCGGGCGGGTACGTCTGCGCGGTTCTAGTCAATCAATCCGGCTGGCCGTTCTTCGCCGCGCTTCCGCTTGCCTTTGTCGCAAGCGCCCTGATCGGTGTGGTGCTGGAGCGCGCGCTCTACCGTCACCTCTACACGAGAAGTCATCTCGATCAGGTTTTGTTCAGCGTCGGGCTCGTTTTCATGTCGGTGGCGGCGGTCGATTACATCATGGGATCGTCGCGGATTTTCATCAAACTTCCGGTCGCGCTCGAGGGACAGATCGATTTCTTTGGCGTCGGCATCGGTCGTTATCGGCTGATGATCATCGTGATTTGCGGCCTGTTGACCGCGGGCCTGCAGCTGGTGCTGGCGCGCACCCGGTTCGGCAGCCGGTTGCGGGCCGCGGTGGACGATCCGCGTGCGGCCAGCGGTCTCGGCATCAACGTGCCGCAGGTGTTTGCATTCACCTTTGCGTTCGGTTGCGGCCTCGCCGGCCTCGGCGGCGCGCTGAGCGCGGAGATTCTTGGGCTCGATCCGTACTTTCCGCTGAAGTTCATGATCTATTTCCTGATCGTGGTGACCGTCGGCGGTTCATCCAGTATCACCGGTCCGTTTCTGGCCTCGCTGCTGCTCGGCATCGGCGACGTCGCCGGCAAATATTACGTGCCGAAGATGGGTCCGTTCGTGATCTACACCATCATGATCGTAATCCTGATCTGGCGCCCGAACGGCCTGTTCGGCCGCACCGCTGCGCGTTGAGCCCGCCATGACCACGCAATCCGACGTCGGACGTTACGCCAGCCGGCACGCGCGCTGGCACTGGAGCGAGATCGCGTTCTGGATTCTGGCGCTTTCCTGCGCGTTGCTGTTTCCCTCCCGTTTCCTGATCATGACCGAAATCGTGCGGCTCGCTTTGTTCGCGCTGTCGCTTGATCTGATCCTCGGCTATGCCGGCATCGTTTCGCTCGGTCACGCGGCGTTCTTCGGCGTCGGCGCCTATTGCGCGGGGCTGCTCGCCTTGCACGGCATCGTCACCGAGCCGGTGATGGCGCTGGTGATCGCCGGCCTCGCCGCCATGACCGTAGGTTTCCTGACCAGCTTCCTGGTGATCAGGGGTGTCGACCTGACCCGCTTGATGGTGACGCTCGGCATCGCCCTGCTGCTGGAAGCGCTGGCCGAGCGCTTTTCCAACATCACCGGCGGCACCGACGGGCTGCAGGGCATCGAGATGGCGCCGATCCTTGGCCTGTTCGCATTCGACATGTTCGGCAAGGTCGGGTTCTTTTATTCCCTCGCCGTGCTGTTCGTCCTGTTCCTGCTGGCGCGGCGGATCGTGCATTCGCCGTTCGGCCTGTCGCTGCGCGCGATCAGGAACAACCCGCTGCGCGCCGCCGCCGTCGGCGTCCCGGTGAACCGGCGCCTGATTGCGGTGTACACGCTGTCCGCCTTCTATGCCGGAATATCCGGGGCGCTGTTCACCCAAACCACGGCGCTGGCTTCGCTCGACGTGTTCTCGTTCGAGCGCTCGGCGGATCTGATGCTGGTGCTGGTGATCGGGGGCGGCGGCTATCTCTACGGCGGGCTGATCGGCGCGCTCATATTCAAGATGTTGCAGGAATTCTTTTCCAATCTGACGCCGGAATACTGGCAATTCTGGATCGGCCTCGTGCTGGTCGTGATCGTGCTGGTCGGCCGGGCGCGCATGCACCGCTGGGCGCTGTGGGCGCCGAACATGATCATCGGGCTGCTCGGCGGCCGTAAGGCCGTCGTTGCCGTCCCCGAGAGCGACGCATCATGAGTGTTGCGCTGGAAACCACGGGCCTTGAAAAGCAGTTCGGCGGCCTCAGGGTCACGCGCGAGCTCTCGCTGCGGATCGAGCAGGGCGCCCGCCACGCGCTGATCGGTCCGAACGGCGCCGGCAAGACCACCGTCATCAATCTCCTGACCGGCGTGCTGACGCCCGATTCCGGACGGATTCTGTTGCAGGGCAACGACATTACGGATTTGCCGGTACATACCCGCGTGTTGCGCGGCCTGTCGCGCACCTTCCAGATCAACCAGCTCTATGCCGATCTGACGCCGATCGAGACCATCGGGCTTGCGGTATCGGAACGGCTCGGCCGCGGCGGCGACTGGTGGCGGGTGATGGGCACGCGCGACGACGTCAATAGCGAGATCATGGAGAATCTGGCGCGTTTCCATCTGCTCGACGTGATGAACGAGCCGACCGCAACCTTGCCCTATGGCAAACAGCGCCTGCTCGAGATCGCGGTCGCGATTGCCACCAAACCGCGGGTGCTGCTGCTTGACGAGCCCGCCGCCGGCGTTCCCGAAAGCGAGCGCCACGACATTCTCGCCGCCGTCTCCGCCTTGCCGCGCGACGTCACCGTGCTGCTGATCGAGCACGACATGGATCTGGTATTTTCATTTGCCGACCGGATTTCGGTGCTGGTCAACGGCGCGCTGCTGGTGGAGGGCGCGCCTGGCGAGGTCGCGCGCGACAATAGGGTCAAGGCGGTCTATCTCGGCGAGGCCGCCGATGTCTGATCTGCTCAGCATCGAGGGTCTGCGCGCCGGCTACGGCGAAGCGGTGGTCCTGCCCGGCCTGTCGCTGCGCCTGCCGGAAAGCCAGGTGCTGGCGCTGTTGGGCCGCAATGGCACCGGCAAGACCACGCTGATCAATTCGATTGTCGGGATTACCCGCCGTTTCGGGGGTACCGTCAGCCTCGGCGGCCGCGATATCACGGCCATGCGGCCCGACCAGCGGGCGCGGGCGGGCATCGGCTGGGTGCCGCAGGAACGCAACATTTTTCGTTCGCTGACGGTCGAGGAAAACATGACGGCAGTCGCCCAGCCGGGACCCTGGACGGTGGCGAGGGTCTACGAGATGTTTCCACGGCTGAAAGAGCGCCGCAACAATTTCGGCAACCAGCTGTCCGGCGGCGAGCAGCAGATGCTGGCGATCGGCCGCGCGCTCACGCTCAATCCGCAGGTGTTGCTGCTGGACGAGCCGACCGAGGGGCTGGCCCCGATCATCGTCGAGGAATTGCTGCGGGCGCTCGGCACCATCACCCGCGCCGGCGGCATCTGTTCCGTCATCGTCGAGCAGAATGCCCAAAAAATTCTGGGGCTGGCCGATCGTGTTGTGA